>JAZUMZ010000152.1:0-1774 GCA_045603885.1 Bacteroidaceae bacterium
TGCTCTATGATGTCAGAGCTGGGACGCGAGACTGTCAGTGCATATGCTGCCGCAAAAGGTGGACTGAAGATGCTCACACGCAATATCTGCTCTGAGTATGGTGAGTATAACATTCAGTGCAACGGAATCGGCCCCGGATATATCGCAACTCCTCAGACGGCTCCTCTCCGCGAGCGTCAGCCTGACGGAAGCCGTCATCCGTTCGACTCGTTCATCTGCGCAAAGACACCTGCAGGACGCTGGCTTGATCCTGAGGAGCTGGGCGGACCGGCTGTGTTCCTTGCCTCTGCAGCTTCCGACGCAGTGAACGGCCATATACTTTATGTTGATGGAGGAATCCTGGCATATATCGGCAAGCAGCCGTGATAAATGCCTTATAGACGAATCACACCTTTTTGCAAAGAATAAGGTGATTGGTGTTATCCGCGAGGGTGGTGGCGAACAGGTAGTCGCTTCCGCCCTCGCTTAGTTTCAGTCGTTTGCGGAGTTCATCTGCCTTGAGAGGGAAATTCCTTACGGTTATGTTTGCCTTGCACGTGAGCTTGGACAGACGATTGATACCTTGCTTGTTGAATTCCATGCTTTCTGTCACAATGAAACGCCTGCCGGGAAAATCTGCCTTTTCCGTTTTCGAGGTGTATAGGTGGCTGCTTGGGTGGAGCTTTTGAAGGCCGAGTCTCGCACCAACGCTCTTGAACGCTCCGGCTTTCATGATGGTGGCGTTGGGTTCAAAGAGGTAGCCCTGAATGCTCATGGCATAATTGCTTTCAGTGATCTCCTCGTCGCTGTATGTAAAGCTGAAAATGTCGGTGGAGTGGGGGAGTATGTTCGCACATACTATTGTCGGTTCTACATTTCGGCTATAATTTTGACTCATAACTAAGAGCACCTCCTTACATTCGTTGTCAACACCAACCACATGAATCTCGCATATACTGTTGAGTTCCCTTCTTGCCTGAGTAATGTCAAGCATAGGCGACAGTTTCGCCATTACGATGTCTCCGGTTTTGAGAAGATGGTCACTCATTTGTGTGAGGTCGGGCGTGCAGTCGCTGAGAAGTACGGTCTTGCGTCCAGAGCTGTCACGCCTTGCCGGATCAACGAAAATCAAGTCTTGGAGGGGCAGGGTCTCCAGAACATCCTGACATTCCGAGCATATCACCTTGCTGCTTTCTATCCCGAGTAGTGGAAGGTTGATGTTTGCCAGTCGGCACAGTTCCGCATCGCGCTCCACAAAAGTGAGACGGCAATCTCCCAAACCTCTGCATATCATCGTGGCATCTACGCCGAACCCTCCAGTCAGGTCTGTTATGCTGAGTGTGCCCCTGTCTTTCGGTTCCAGCAGCCTGCGTACCACACTCGCTTTATATTCGGCGCTCTTCTCTGACGAGCACTGTTCCATCGACAGTTTTCTCGGAAACTCAATGCCTGGTGTCTGTGCCCAGAGCGGAAGTTTGGAGTTTGCTTTCTGCCAGCCGCTGATTTGAGTGGCGGCATACTTGATGTCCACTCCGGGAAAACGGGAAGCGTGGAGGACCAGGTCGTCAACGTTGTCATTGAGATGCGAATGTATGAAGTCGGTGTCTTCTTTGCGCATATAAGGAAGATTATTTGAATTTTGATTCTTATGCAAAAATACATAAAAAATGCAAAATATACATTCTACTCGTTACAATTTGCGATAAAAAAAGGTACTAAAAGCCCGAATATCATCGATTTTTCAAAAAAAACTAACAAAAATTTTGTTATTACAAACATTATTCGGATATTTGCA
>JAZUMZ010000153.1:0-3008 GCA_045603885.1 Bacteroidaceae bacterium
GCCTCCGACTTCAAACCAAACACAATCATGAAAAAAGACTTATTCCTCTTTATCTGTCTGATAGTGCAGCTAAGTGCATCGGCACAGTTGAAAGTGCACAGCAATGGTAATGTGACCATCCGTTCCAACGACAGTGTCGCCATGGCACCGCTGACATTAGGTCAGAGTTGTGACTCATCCTATTTCATCACTTGCAACGGCGATCGACGCGGAGTGAAGGAATGCCGCCATCTGCATCTTCGACATGTCGGGCAAGATGCTCCGCCAGATACCCGTCAGCAGCGACGTGCAGAGCGTTGCTGTCAACGGCTATGAGCTGTCTGCAGGCATGTATCTATACTCCCTTGTCGTCGGTGGGCAGGAAGTTGAAACCAAACGAATGTTACTGACAAAATAACGTCATCTCTTGTGTAATCTGCTGGTTTAAAATTACAGTATATAAGTAACCTGACAACCATAGATTCTTACATACAAACTTTTAAGTTATACAAACACTGCAAGCATGAGACAACGATTTCTTTTATTCGGCCTGTTTATTGTTTGTTCCACCATTCTGCATGGACAAGACAATATACTTATTTATTCAAAGCATATACCTGATAGTGCAGAAAAAGCAAAAGAAATACTCCAAAAGAATAAAACGTACACCTCTGTTGATTTTGTAGGTATCAATCTGGATAGAATACTTGAATCAAATGACTTTTCGCTGCAATTCGAAGAAAGGGATATAACTCTAAAAAAAGAGCGAATAGAAACAAGAGGTGTCAACAATTATGTCCTTGTCGGCAGCAATGATGAGGGAAGTCGAATCCTAATATCAGTATTGGATAATGATATACAAGGTGTGATAGAAACAGATGAAGAAGTTTTTACAATTGAAACAGTCGATGAAAAGCAATATGCCCTTATAACTGTTGACCATTCGATGTTGAGAGAAGCGTGTGATTATTTAGAAGAAGAGTACGAGCGTTCAAGTTTTGAAGATGCAAACATACACCATCAAGATTCCGCTGCTGTAAACAATGAAGGCATATCATTTTCTCCCATCCTAAGAACTACTTCGGTATACGATTGCAAAATAAGAGTTTTGGTGTTATATACTCCAAATGCCATGACTTCGGTAAGTAATATAAAAAACACAATATTGACTGCGGTGGCATTAACAAATCAGTCATTTATTAACAGCCAAATAAATTATCAAATTGAACTCGTCTACGCAGGGCAAACCAACTATTCAGAATCAGGATTTTCAACAGACTTGTCAAGATTAAGAAATACGGGAGATGGATATATGGATGAAGTTCATACCCTGAGAAATCGCTATTCCGCAGATATCTGTGTGTTATTAACCTATGATTTGGCACTCTGTGGCATGGCCAAGGGTATTGGAGTTTCGGCAGACGATGCTTTCTGCATAGTAAGTACCAATAGCACTTGTGCAACTACAAATTATTCCTTTGGACATGAAATAGGCCATTTACTTGGATGCAGGCACGACCATTTTGTTGACAACAACGCGACTCCTTTTCCTTATGGTCATGGATATGTTAATCCATCAAAAACATGGAGAACGATTATGGCATATCAGACTGAATGTGTCACGTGCCCAAGACTTCAATATTGGTCAAACCCAAATGTCACACATGCTGGAGAACCTATGGGTACTACCTCTATTAACGACAATGCAAGAGTATGGAATGAACGGTCAAATACCATAATGGCATTTAGGCAACCAGACGACAATGTCACACTGACAAGTAGTGACATGTCCAGTGCACTGTATGCCGATGTTATAGCCAAACAGGACATTGAAACAGGTGGAACAGTAAACATTAACGATGGAAGCACTCTAAATACTAGGGCAGGAAACAGTATAATCCTCCAACCAGGTTTTTCTGTGCAATCAGGCGCAGAGTTTTCTGCAAGTATAGAAGAAGTTGATGACTGCGAAGAATGTGCTTCGGCGCCTACCAAAATAGCAGTGCAGCACGTACCTGACGAATTTGATGATTTGGAAAATCATCAAATCAAAGGAAAAGGCAACTTTTCATATGCGGTTTCACCAGATTCTTCCACTGGATATTTAAACATAACATATTCATTAGATACAGAAATGCCATTAACTATTGAACTGGTTGACATCTTCGGTCTTAACAAAAAAAACATTCTGTCTAGGCGAAACCAACCAATAGGTGATTATATAATTCAGTTACCCGTGGCTAATTATCCATCTGGAACATACTTCTTGATCCTTACGTCATCAAGCCAGAAGCGAACAGAAAAAATAATCATTAACAAATAAACAGAAATGAAACAGATCGTATTTACCTTTTTGCTTGCCACATTTTTTGTCGTATGCGCGTTTGGCGACAATCCGGAAACACCAGATTTAACCCAAATTAGGATTAAGGATAATCCAAGCGAGACACTGGAGTATGTCGGGAAAATCGGCTCTGGATTTGACAATGCGTTAGACTCTCTTCGGCGACTAAAGAGCATTTCTTCGGTGATAACCAAAGTGCCTCTAGAAGTTATATTTGATTATGACGACAGATCTTTTTTTGGAATCATATATGATGATTGTGGAATGTATTCTGACGTAGTTGACACGGAAGGTTATTATTATCTGAGGTCGTGGTATAGTAATACTGACAACATAACCACACCCGCCAATCCAGCTGAGAATCGTGTCTTCGACCTGCAGGGCCGACGGATGACCAGCACCTCCCGGCGCAATGGTTCTAGGACAGTCTCTTCACGTGGTGTGTATATCAAGGACGGCCGAAAGGCGATGACGAGGTGAACGCTATCTTAGCATAAGACGCCCTATACCAATCCCCTCGAGCCATGCAAAAATCGACAACAACACACCTGCAGCCTTTCCGGGCCGGCCTGGGCCAGGCTCCTCGTGCCCTCGACGCCTTCCACCGTGCCGCCTCCCTGGCCGACACCACACGTCTCGACAGCCTTGGCTGCCACCACCTGAGCCGCATCTACGGGCAGATGGG
>JAZUMZ010000154.1:0-3277 GCA_045603885.1 Bacteroidaceae bacterium
CAAAATTAACAAAAATTTTGCAAATATAATTTACCCTGAAAACACCCATCTAAATGTTTTGAAGATGTTGAGAAAAAAATTGTAAATTTTGAAAGTACCCCCCCATTTTTGTAAATTTTAAAAGTCAAATTGTAAATTTTGAAAGTCAGAAACAGGTCATCAGAACAAATCTGCTGTTGAATCTGTAAAACTTTCACATTTTCTTTAGATGAAGACAAAAAGGCACACCTGCAAAATCCTGTGTTTCATTTTCACAAAAACAAAAAAGAAACAAGTGGTAAAGTCATGAGATGCAATGCAACTGTGAAACTATATGAGGCTACAAATATATGTATAGGGAGGATGATGGCAACTATAATCCTTTAATCAAGCGCAAAGAGAGATGGTATTAATAAAACAGGGATTTAAGGATTAAACGGATAATGGCGTGCCTGCGGCACAAGGATTAAAAAACAGCGAATTTAGTGTGCCTGCGGCACTTGGGTTTAAAAGTCTAAGGAGAAAGGGAGAAAGGGGGCTGTTCGGGGAAACCGAACAGAACCAACGGTGATGGAAAGGATGGAACAGAACCAACGGCGATGGAAAGGATGGGGAAAATGGAGTTTTTTGTGGTTTTCTTTTACAAACTAAACATAGGAAGCTACTGTTTATCGCCTGCATCGCGCATCCATTCCGTCACATTCTGACCCATGCGTTGCTTGAAAGCAAGGCTGAAGGTGCTGTAACTATGGTAGCCGCTTTCGCTGGCCAGTTGCTGGACAGTGAATGCCTGCCCGGTAGAAGCGGCCTCTTGATAGCGGCTGATGAAGTGGTTAATGCGCAAATTGTTGATATAGATGTTGTAAGTGATGCCCTGACGGGCGAAATAGTGGCTGAGATAGGAACGGTTGGTGCCAATCGAATGAGCCAGCTGCTGAAGGGTCAAATCGTGCTGCAGGTAAAGTTGTGTATCTACGCAGTTCTTTGACAACATTTCCTCGATTTGAACAAGGTTGATATTGAGGAAATTGCCGACATCTGTCTTGTCCGCGTCAGGCTCACTTGATTTCTCTGAGGTTGGTGGACTATTCTCTTTTTCCACGAGGATGGTTTCCAACTGCGGCAGCGTCTCCACCCTCCATAACAGGAGAATGAACAGTACCAGCTCTACGAAATGCAGGACATATATCAGGATGTTGTTGATGTCAGAGAGTGAATAAAGGATAAAAAACAACAAGCAACCGAGCGACACCATCTGGGTCAGCCATACCTTTTTGTGCTCCAGATCGGCATAGTTGTCATTCAGCCACCGCCCGTATTGCCGCACGGCAAATACCATATATATAGAGAACAGCAAATAGAACGACAGGATGTAAATGCCGGCAATGTTCCCGAACGGGCCTTTGGGATAGAGTGTCTGCAACACCCCAAGTACCACTAAGGGTATCATGGCTGCAAAGGCGGGCCAGACGGGTCGCCTGCGGTCCTGAAGCATGGCAAGCAGCATACCTGCGATAGTGACCAGCAGCGTCGCGCAGTCGAGCACGACAACCGTCACATAGGCCACAGAATTGATGTCGCAGGAGTAAACGTAAAATAGATACCACCATACATGGGCCAATGCCGATACGGCAAAGAACGTCGCAGCCCAGCGGCGTAACCGCACGGGTGGAGTGACTTCAGGAGCGAAGGCATTGCCCCGTCGCAGCAACAGATAAATGGCGGCAATGGCAGGCACCGTTCCCGTTATGCCATAGAGAACGAAAAACAATATCAACTCATTGGATGTCACTTCTGTAAACATTGATTTTAAATTTAAAATGGCATCTTTATCCGTTGCTCACCCACCGGGCGTGTCACAGCCTCACGCCCACCGCTGCGTTGATGAACCAGTCGTTGAGATGACCATGCATCGCATTATGCTTGTAGTTGAAGTTGTTGAACTGCCCGTTCGCGTTGATGAAATAGCGGTCCCAGTTGTATGTGACCGAGAGGCGCGCCGTGAAGTTGAGCGCAAGGCGGTTGTTGTGCGAGTGTACGCCCGTGCTCTCAATCTTATACTTGTCTGGTGACAATTCCGGATATTCCGCATTTTCGTCTTCCCACAATGCAATGGCATAATCCGTGAGGTGTTCGTGGGCAATTTCTTTCGCATTGCTCGTGTACGTGTTGATTCGGGTGCGGTTCATGAGTGTCAACATCGGCATGAACATACCACTGATAAGCCACCCCTTTGCGGGCACGAAGTTGTAGGCGTATCCACCACCCAGACTCAACTGATACTGACGCAGGCGGCCTATGCCGTCCATCTCATAAATAAGCTCCGCATTACGAGGATTGTTATATTTAAAGTCGGCATAGTAAGCCATCAGTCCTACTATAGGTGATCCTGCAGAGCGCACCTGGTAGGTCTTTTGGTTGTATCCCGCCGCATAGGAGAATTTCTTGCTGTTGAAAATGTAACAACCGTCGAAAATCAGCGTCTGGAGGTTTACAGGCGAGGGAAACGCTTCCTTTTCTGTAAGATTCCATGACTCAGGCTCAAACCAATCAGTGAAGAATTCCTCTTCTGTCGTCGCGTTAGGATCGGTAACCCACCGGTATCTTGCAGCCCCCTCATAGTGTATTCTCGCCTGCTTTGCCTTGAACTTGTGCCAACGCAAATTGACGCTGTACCATCTGCCCATGGACTTGAATGAGAGGTTCTGCCCCTTGTCTCCTCCTATGGAGAAAGAATAGCTTAAGCTGATACCCTTGTAGCCCACTTTCACACCCATAGAGGTAGATATGCGAGTCATAATGCGCGGGTCGGTCGCCATGTCGCCCACTCCTTGAATGAGGGGCATCGTGCCTCCTCCGTCGAACAACTCACCTCCGTCGATGGTGGAGTGCATCTGGAGGTCGGTCTGCGCCACACGGCTTTTGATGCTGACCTGCCACGGCAACTCGGGTATCTTGATGTAGTTGGTATCTACCCCATGCACCATGCTGGCATCGGCCAGCTTTTTCACCTTTTGAAGGAGGCTTTTCGACTCACCCTCCTGCTGCGCCAGAGCCACAGAAGAGATGAGCACAGCGCAAAGGCAACAGATGATTTTCTGGCTTCTCGTGTTTAATTTCATAGCTATTATTTTGATTTCGCAGTTTTCTGACTGCAAATTTACAACTTTTCCATGAAAAACGGTCATGGAACAGAGATTTTTTTTGCAGGAGGAGGGGGGCTGTTCGGGGAAACCGAACAGAACCAACGGCGAAGGGAAACGGCTCAGCGGAAACAAACGAGAAAATGCCTGCGATG
>JAZUMZ010000155.1:0-8470 GCA_045603885.1 Bacteroidaceae bacterium
GTTGTAGCAGCAATGACAATTGTCTCTTGCACAGACAGTAAAAAGGACTCAAAGAGTGCAGAAAACGCAGGTGAGAACATTGAAGAGCTTGCAGCTGATACTGATTTGACAGATCCAACAAAGTTGGGTGAGGAACTAGCAGCTGATTTGGAGGCAAATAACGGCGAAGGTCTGAAAGGCAAGATTGAAAAAGCAAAAGAATTTGCTGCCAATCTATTAAAAGAGGGCAAAGGTGAGCAGGCTAAGGGTATCATTGAGAAAATTCAGGGTTTCCTCAGTGAAAATAGCGACAAGGTCACATCAGTAATTGGTGACAACGAATATGTAAAAGGTGCCCTTGACTGGGTTAAGAATGTGAATGCTGGCGAATTGTTAGATAAAGCCGGTGAAGCTCTTGGTGTTGACAACGCTTCAGAGGCCGCAGGTGCAGTAAAGGATGCAGTTGAGAGTAAAGCCACTGATGCAGCAGGCGCTGCAAAGGAAACAGTTGAGTCTGGCAAAGAGAAAGTGTCTGAAGCAAAAGACGCAGTCGTAGAAGCAGGTAATGCTGCTATCGAAAGTGCCAAGGAAGCAGTAAATGAAAAAGGCAATGAGGTAGTTGAGAAAGGCAAGGACGCAGTTTCCAAAGGAATTGACAAAGTTGGTGGTCTTTTGAAATAAGAAAATGACAACTTTAGTATAATTAGCAGGGGCGTATCCACCATTTGGATACGCCCCTGCACTTCATTATACAACCAAATTATTAACTCAATACTACTATCACTTGTTTTGTGGGGTTGCTCCAGTTGTAGCATCAGGTGTCTGTGTAGGAGCATTGTGAGGTCCATGATCATTGCCAGGTATATGTCCGGGTCCATGCCCGTGTCTATGTCCAGGTCCGTTGCCTGGTCCAAAGCCTCCATGACGTCCACCCGGATGACGACCATTACCAAATTTTCCGCCCTTGCCACCAGGCTTACCTCTGTGAGCAGACATTCTGTAAACTTTGTCAACTTGACGTGGGTTTAATACCGTACGGAATTTGTCATAATATTTTTCTTCCACATCAAGAATGGCTCTCTGATGAGCAAATCTGTCTTTTGTACGTTTCTCAACCTCCACATCAGTCATGTGCTTTCTCTCTCTTTTTTCCCCTGGTTTCACCTCACCCTCACGCATAGGTGGTTCAGGCATATATTTCTTGTTAATTTCAGCCAACTCACTTTTGTAATCTTTATAGATAGCCTTAAATTTTTCAGCAGTAGCGTCATCAAGCATGAGTTCTCTTGAAATCCTGTCAGCCTGTCTATCGGCTCTTTGCTCAGGTGTAAAATGTGGTCTGTGATGACCACCATGTTTACCATGATTATTATCTCCACCTGGTTGCGCATTCGCAGTCAACATACACGCTGCAAGCGCCAATGTCATAAAAAATGATTTACTCATAGTTGTGTTCATTTTATAATTAAAAAAATAGTAGTGTTATATTAATTCAGATTATATTTAAACTAAAACTCACTATTATGACACAACTAAACGTAAAAAGTAAAATCGAGTTAAATTGTTTTAACAGAAATTAACAGAATAAGACTCCAATCACACCTTGTATTGAAGTCGAGTCTCCGCATCCATACGTAAAAACACGAAAAGAAGAATTGTAAATCCAAAAAGCGATGATCCCCCATATGAAAAGAAAGGTAATGGAATGCCTATAACAGGTGTAAGTCCAATAACCATTCCAATGTTAATAAAAAGATGAAAAATAAAAATTGAAGCAACAGAATATCCAAAGACTCTTCCTGGCGTATCAGTTTGTCGTTCTGCAAGATAGATCAGTCTCCATATAAATAAAAGATATGCAATAAGAAGCAATGATGACAACAGGAATCCCCCTTCCTCACCAATTGTACAGAAAATAAAATCCGTTTCCTGTTCTGGTACATAATGAAGTTTTGTTTGCGTACCATTAAGGAACCCCTTTCCCACAGTCCCCCCTGAGCCGATAGCAATTTTTGCCTGATTCACATTATATTCCGCTCCACTTTTGTCTGAACGTTTTCCAAGAAGCACCTCAATCCTGACTCTCTGATGATCACTAAGCCTATTAAGCATATATCCGCTTATATAGAAAGAAATAACGGAGAAGAAGGCAAAAACAGCAACTATATAATATTTTGTAAATCTGGTATTAATACCGAGATAAATAAGATATCCAATTTGAATAAGGTTAATAATGATAATGATCCATGTGAAGTCAAATGGTATAACAAATATAGAAAACAGGCAAAGAATTAAGGTTGTACCAAGTCCTATTCCTGCCATCAACTTGGCGATATTTTTATTATGACACACGAACCATGTAAGACCAGTTGTGAATATTTGTCCGAGCAGAAGCACAATAAACTCACCAACACTAACCTGGATATTATTTGAAATCAATTCATCTCCATATCTTATTCCGATTACAAAATATGCAATAGCAGCGAAAAAGTAGAACAGCACCGTCCCCGTCATTCCCTCTCTATATAGCATCAGGAAGAACGCAAGGTAAACAAGTGCAGACCCAGTCTCTTTCTGCATAATAATAATAGCCATGGGAAGGAAAATAACAAGAGCGGCTTTGAGCGCGTCTTTCTTGCTAGAAAGAGAAAATCCCAGTTTGTCAATCATATGACCGAGCATGAGGGCGACACCAAATTTTGCAAACTCTGCAGGTTGAAGTTTCATAAATCCAATTGGGATCCAAGACCTGGAACCTTTGGTCTCTGGTGCGATAATAAGTGTAATGATTAGCAAACCCACAAAAGCAAAATATATAAAGATGGCATACATCTCATAAACACGTTTCTCTATTAATAGTAGTACAACGGCAAGGAAAGCGGAAATTCCAATCCACAACAATTGTTTTCCTGAATTCCCATCCAATCCAAATACGTTAGGATCCTCAGCGTCATAAGTGGCACTGAAAACAGATGTCCATCCCCATACAACAAAAAGGAGATAAAAGCCAACCGTAATCCAGTCAACGGTTCTAAAGATATTTTTGCTTATAGTATGTGTCATCAAAAGTTATTCAATCATTAATATGTTAGATCAGCCCTAATCCTTATTATTCATCTTTTCTTTCATTCTTTTTATGATTTCTTCAGATTTCACCATATCGTTAATCACCTCGTTTCGTCTTTTCCATAAAACTCTATCGTCTTTTGCTTTTTTCTCATCAGCACTCCTTCTTATCTCAGCAGCCTTCTGTCGAGCCACCTCAGCTTTTCTGCGTATCTCAGCTTTTTCTTTAGCTTCTAATTCTTTTTTTCTTATTTTCTCTGACCTTTTCTTTTCCGCCTCGTTGAAACGTCTTGTTTCCTCTGCCTTTGAATTGTCTCTGGCTCTTTTAAACCTGTCTTTCAGTTTTTGTCGCAGTTCCAACTCTGGACTATTGAACATTTGAGCATCATCATCAACTTTCTGTTTATTATCAAATTGTGTTGCTGACTTATCTCCATTCGCTTGTTTGTCCTTGTTTAGCTCATTATAGCTGATATGTCTCTCCTCGAATCTATGAGCCATATCCTCAGCTAATGGTGACAATTTTCCATTTAGATATTGCTCCATCATCAATGCACCAATAGGTACTCCGTAGGTCGCACCCCATTCACCATTTTCCACATATACACAAATAGCAATTTTAGGATTGTTTTTAGGTGCGAACCCCATAAAAGCCGAGTGATCTTTACCATGCGGGTTTTGTGCAGTTCCAGTCTTTCCACATACCTCAATTCCCGGCAGATTTGCTCCTCTGCATGTACCTCTAAGCACAGCTCCTCTCATTCCTTCTACCACATAGTTATAATAAGCTGGATCAACCATGGTATGCTTAAAAGTAGTAAGTGAATCTGCAACATTTCCATTCTCAATGGCATGTACAACGTGTGGAATTTTGTATTTACCTCTATTAGCAATGGTAGCGCTTAGATTGGCTATTTGAAGTGGTGTTGCCAGGACTTCTCCCTGTCCAATCGAAATAGAAATTACAGAGAGGGCATTCCATGTTCCTTTATATGCGTCATGATAAAACTGAGCATTTGGTATTAATCCTCTTGACTCACTTGGCAGATCAACACCGAGTTTATATCCAAATCCCATAGAAACCATGTAATTCTTCCATCTGGTCATTGCTTCATGGATAGATGGGTATTGTCTTCTGTTGTTAAACATATAATAAAGGCCCCAACAGAAGTATCCGTTGCATGATGTAGCAATTGCATTTGTCAAGTCAATAGGCGACTGATGGGCATGACACCCTACCCTCATGCCCTTAAACCTAAATCCTCCCTGGCAAGGATAATATGTATTAGGTGTTATAATATGTTCCTTAAGGAATGTGAGTGCTTGAGTTGGCTTAAAAGTAGAACCAGGCGGGTAAGCTCCAAGCACGGCCCTGTTGAGCAAAGGATTACTTTTGTCATTAAAAAGACTCGACATGTAATTACCTTTTTCTTTACCCTCAAGTTTTCTTGGATCGTATGTCGGAGCAGAAACCATACAGAGTATCTCACCAGTTTGTGGCTCAATAGCAACAATAGCTCCTCTTTTACCTGTCATAAGTCTTTCTCCAAGTTCCTGCAGTTTCTCGTCAATACTAAGAGTAATATTTTTTCCCGGCTTTGGCATTATATCCTCTTCTCCGTTCTTATAATGTCCATGTACTATACCCCTAGCATCTCTAAGCAGAATCTGTACCCCTTTTTCTCCTCTGAGTTCTTTTTCATAAGAACGTTCGACCCCCTGTTTTCCAATAAAATCTCCAGCTGAATAATAATCGTCATTTTCAATATCTTCTTTGTTAACCTCTCCGATATCACCCAGCACATGTGCCAACAATGGAGTGGAATATTTCCTAATGTTCCTTTTTCTAATTGAGAATCCAGGATAACGCATGAGTTTCTCTTGAACGACAGAATATTCCTTTTCTGTAAGTTGTCCGACAAAAAGTTGTGGTGTGTATGAAGAATATCCCGGATTCACCTTAGTGTCTTTAATCTCGGACATTCTTTTTTCGAACGTTAACCTGTTAATACCAAATGTCTTACACAACTCAAGAGTGTCAAGGCCTTTCATCTCCCTCGTCTTGACCATAATGTCATATGCCTGCTGGTTATAAACAAGCAGCTCTCCATTTCTATCGTAGATATTACCTCTTGACGGATAAATAACACTTTTGTGGTGTGCATTGTTGTCAGCAGCAGATACATATTCATCGCTAAAAAGTTGTAATTGTGCAAGACGAATAATATATACGGTGACAATAAAAAGGATTATGCCTCCGATAACATATTTTCTGTTGTCAAGAATAATTCCTTTTTCCATGATTCAATCAGTCGGAATATTTGTCTTTAGGCATTATGACATCTGCAACAATAGCAAAAAGTACAGCAAGTAATGAACTAACAAATGTTCCCGTGAGAACAATCTTGGGATGGTTGAAAGAAAAGTCCTCTAAAAGATAGAAAACAAAATGGAAGAGTAACATTGTAGCTACTACATAGTAAAAATACCTATCAAATCCCATAGACTTAAATGATGGGACAAACATTTCCACCGATTCGGTAGGAGAGAACAGTCCCAGCAAATAAGGATGCATCATTCCAAGAAAAGTGCATGCTGCCATACCTTTTCCCATGGTATTGGAAAAGATGTCAAAAATAAGCCCAATGACAAATCCAAATACTATAAGACTTTCCCTGGATGATCCTCTATGGAACTTCATAGTCAGATAAGCCAACAATACAGGCGGTGCATATCCAAAAACATGAATGTTGTTACAAATAATAATTTGCACTAACAAAATAAGAATCATTCTAATAATCCTATGTTTCAGGTTGTCATTCATTACCTAATCAATAATCCAGTTATTTGTCGTTAAGCATAGAGTCCACCTTCTGTTCCAGCTCCTTTCGTTCTTGTCTTGCATAATTGCATATAACTGAAACATTTCTCAGTTTTGCAAAATCTGTGGCAAGTCTCACCTCAAGTGAATATGATAATCCGTCAGATGAATCGTCAATTTTCATGACTTTTCCGACAGGAATATTCTCAGGAAAGATATCAGAAAACCCATTAGTCATGACATCTAATCCAGGCTTCACCTCAGCATGTCTGGGAATGTCATTAAGAAATGCTATATCAGAGTTACCGTACCTCCATTGAAGTGTCCCGAAATATTCGGTGGTGTCAAGTTTACAACTAACAACAGACTTTTCATTGATTAACGGTACAACTACTGCATAATGTGCCGATGCCTTATATACAACTCCCACAACTCCCGATGAACAAATGACACCAGCCATTTCTTTTACTCCATCATTTAATCCGCGGTCAATAGTAAACGTGTTAGCCGGTCTATTAAGAGTGGCATTTATGACATGTGCCCCAACAAAGTCATATTTCCTGAGATTTCTGTTATTTTCTGATAGTATATCTATGGTATTATCATCTTCCTTAATTCCAGATCTCAGGTCATTAAGTCTTTGTCTCAGCATTTCATTTTCTCTCTCAAGTCTCTCATTTTCAGCTTTCATGTTAAAGAAAGACGATACACTACTCGTGAAACTATACCATGTTCCCGAGACAGTATTAGCAGTGGTGAAATATACGCTTCCCTGATAACTGTTGAATTTGACGAGAGCAACGACACTAATTAACTCTAATAAAGCAAAAATCAGCCAGAAACGATATTTCAGATATAATTCTATCAGATACCTCATTATAGAATCATCCGATTTAATCTTATCTCATAAGGAATGAGAAATTATTAACATTCTTCAGGGCTATGCCAGTTCCTTTAGCAACGCTGTGTAATGGGTCTTCAGCAATTCGGAACGGCATTTTGATTTTCTCGGACAATCTTTTATCCAGGCCTCTAAGCAGAGCACCACCACCTGTAAGCCAAATACCATTCTTCACGATATCAGCATATAACTCTGGTGGAGTTGTCTCAAGAGCACTAAGTACCGCAGTCTCAATTTTTGCGATAGATTTGTCAATACAATGTGCTATTTCCTGATAGCTAACAGAAATCTCCATAGGAAGAGCAGTTATCCTGTTCGGACCATGTACAACATAATCCTCTGGAGGATTATCAAGCTCAGTTAGAGCAGAACCGACATTAACCTTTATTCTCTCGGCCATACGCTCAGACACTTTAACGTTATGCTGTCTGCTCATGTACTCCTGTATATCCATAGTAAACTCATCACCAGCAATTCTAATTGAACTATTAGCGACTATACCTCCCAATGAAATAACAGCAATTTCCGTTGAGCCTCCACCTATATCCACAACCATATTTCCCTCAGGCGCCTCAACATCAAGTCCGATTCCAATAGCTGCCGCCATGGGCTCAAACAGCAGATAAACATCTTTTCCACCCGCATGCTCGGCACTATCACGTACAGCCCTAAGCTCCACCTCAGTACTTCCTGATGGAACCCCAATAACCATGCGCAAAGACTGAGGGAAAAAATGTCTGTGCAGATTAACCATTCGAATAAGCCCCCTCATCATCTGTTCGCACGCATTAAAATCAGCTATAACACCATCTTTTAATGGTCTGCAAGTGATAATGTTCTCATGAGTTTTCTCATACATCATCTTTGCCTTGCTGCCAACAGCAATCATTCTCTTGGTGTTTTTATCCATTGCCACCACAGACGGCTCGTCAACAACAATTTTACCATTCATAATTATGATGGTATTGGCAGTACCCAAGTCCATTGCAATATCTTGAGTCAAACTGAAAAAATTCATCTGAATAAAATGTTATTATGGTTTAGGACAGTATTTGCGAATTATTTGTTAAAATAAGCGTGAATAGCTGTGTCGTAATGTGAACTGGTATCGAATGCCTCTTTCGCGAACCATTTTCTTTGCTCACATGTTGTTTGAGCCCCTTGCTTTTTAACGATATCAAGCAAAGGCTGGTATTGCTTCTTACTTGGTACAATAACCACATCATTGAAGTTTTTAGCGCCAGCTCTTATAAGCGAGATACCGCCAATATCAATCTTTTCAATTATCTCAGCTTCATTATCGATAGAAGCAACGGTCTGTTCGAAAGGATAAAGATCGACAATTACCAAATCTATTTCAGGTATTTCATATTTCTTCATTTCCTCTTGATCACTCTCCAGTTCACGTCTTCCAAGAATACCACCGAAAATCTTTGGATGAAGCGTTTTTACACGTCCACCAAGAATCGACGGATATGTTGTTAACTCCTCAACTTTCATGCATTGATAGCCAAGTTGTTCAATAAATTTCTGAGTACCTCCAGTTGAAAGGAATTTTACACCATTTTTGTTCAACTCAGCTAACAACTCATCAAGGCCATCCTTATGAAAAACCGACACTAATGCGGTTTTAATTTTTTTCATTTCGTTCATGTTTCTACATATTTTACTGATGCAGACCAAATTACAAGAAGAATAAATAA
>JAZUMZ010000156.1:0-14597 GCA_045603885.1 Bacteroidaceae bacterium
AATTCGTTTAATTCGTTTAATTCGCCGTTGTATTTTGTGTTGCATATCATTAAGTTTTTAAATCAGAAACTTTAGTTTCTTATAATTATCAATCTGATTTCCAAAAATAATAACAAATTAAGAAATTTGGATCAAAGACAAATAATAATGGGAACTGAAAAGAAGAAATATTTTGCGTTTATTTCCTATAACCATAAGGATGCAGGATGGGCTAAGTGGCTGCGTCGAAGGTTGGAGTGGTACCGTCTTCCTGCCGAGCTGCAAATTGACGGTCATAAGAGCAAGTTCATACGCGAAGTGTTCCGCGACCGCGACGAGCTGACTGGCGGCGTTCTGAAAAAGGAACTTAAGGAAAAGCTGGAAAACTCGCGGTTTCTGATTGTGGTCTGCTCTCCTCATGCAGCCCGGTCGAAGTGGGTGAGCGACGAGGTGGCGGAATTTATCCGCCTTGGCAGGGTGGATCAGATTATCCCGTTCATCGTGGACGGAAGTCCTCAAGAATATGGCAACAACGACATGTCTGTGCCTCTGATGGGTGAGTGCTTCCCTCTGGCTTTGCGTGAGTGGAACCACAAATGCCGCGACAAGGCCTTGCTTGGCATATCAGTGAACGACGACGGTGGCTCCAGTCGCAACAAGGCGTTCATACGCCTTGTGTCGATGATGTTGGGACTGGGGTTCGACGACCTGTGGCAGCGTCATAAGCGTGAGATGCGCAGGCTGGTGACCTTAGGGACTATGGCTTTGGTTGTGCTGCTCAGCGCCGCCTATTGGTTTATGCTGCCGGTGAGGATGAGCGTGAGACTGACTGGCGAGAAGTCATCGCTGCCAGAAATGGAGAGCGGCGTGCTGACCGTGGTTGGAAATGAGTATTCGTTTCACCGCCCCGACACACTCATTGACTTGGGGGCACTGCCCGGATATTATCGTCTGCGGGATGTTGAGTTGACAGTTAAGACCACCCCATATTATGAAAATGTGCGGCAGACGATAAGTGTCAGCGCCGGCCTGCGTCAGGAGGCATCCGTACTACTTCGCCGCGACAGCACGTTTGCTGTATTCGCAGGTCATGTGTATGACGGACGTCACGACGATCACCGCAGTCACCCCGTAGAGGGGGCGACAGTAACTGTGGGGGACAAGACGGCGGAGACTGACAGAATGGGAGGGTTCCGCATTGAGTTCGAGCTGGAGGAGCAGTCGGTGACAAAGCCGATAACAGTTAAGAAAGCGGGATATACTGAATACCAGCGCAATGATGAGGTGCCGGACAAAGGACTGGAGTATTTGTTGTTTTGAACTATGTATGGCTCTGAGGAAAAAGGGGAATAATTGAGATTTTTGGGGCAGTTCTGAATTGTTTTAACGTAAGTTTGGTATATTCTTGGGAATTACATGGTAATTATATGTTAACAAAAATATAGGAGATTATAGTAAACAAAGCAACTTTCTGAAGTTTAGTAAAAATCTAATAATTATGAGAAGAATTGTATTTATTTTGTTATCAGTGTTAGGTGTAGCGTCGGCCTATTCACAGGATGTCGTTAACGACAGTCTGAGTATTGATGCTGTATTTAATGCCTGCATATCTATGCGTGACGCGGTAGCTGCAAACGATACGGCTGCCATAAGGCAGTCATCTCAGGAGTTGAGGTCGTTGGATGTCAAAAATTTCTCGTCACTTCGTTGTAAAGAAGGTTCAGACGCATCCCTTAACGGACACCTTGTGTTTAACGAGGACTTTGCCGACAGTCTTGCTGCCGGTAACACGTCAGTCTATGACAAGGCTGATGACATAAACCGCTCTGCCTCTCATAGAGGAATCCTTAATAATGGTTCCTATTACACCAAGACTTGTTTCGTCAAGGCTGGTAAGAGCACCAAGTGGACTTTTGCCTCCAAGGGGTCTCAGGAGCTTGCTGTCGTAGCTGAGGCCGGTGGTCTGGTCACTATGAAAATCCATGTCACCAACAGCGCCGGTCTTGACCGTCGTTTTGACGACACGAAGAACGTAAAGACAGGAATGCCCCAGCGCAAGACCTTCTTTGATCTGCCCACGGACAAGAGCAATATCGTCGAGCTGGAAATAATCAACTGTGGAAAAAAAGACTGTAGTTTCGTTGTAATAAGTAACTGATATGCTTAAGAAGAAAGATTCATTCTTCAATAGATCTTTGTTCCACTTTTGGAGAATTACGATTTTTCTGCAATACTTTTGCATACTGTCAATATATGGACAGTCATCAAATTATGGATTGATGGAAAAATCTGACAGTCTATTTACCTTAGGTGTGGAAAAGTATAAATCTAAGCAATTCGATGTGGCAATCCCTATATTTCGGGAGTGTTGTGATGTCGATAGTATTATTTATGAACCCAATAGTAGCAGGCTTGGATATGCATCTATGTGGCTTGCATCTTGCTATTATAGTTTAGGAGATATTGTTACTGCCTCATCCGTTTCAGATTATTATATGGTCAAACCAATAGACCGTAGATTGACAGTCAAATCTGATTCTATTTCAGATTTAATATATCCTATTCTTTTTGAAAAGCAGGACGTTGTGTCTGCTCTTTCATTAATAAGGGAGGTGTTACGTTTGGAGATAGAAGAACTTGGAGAAAATAGTATTTGGGTAGGAAATACGTATAATATGTATGGCTTTGCACTGCTTATGTCGGGGTGCTTGGAGGACGCTAGGTCTGCTTTCAATAAAAGTCTCTCTATAGCTGCCTCTCAATGTGGGGAAAATAGTAAAGCTTACGCTTTCCTTTTAGCAGACCAAGTTAGTGCACATTCTCAAATCGGAGATTTGCATTCAGCTTATACTATTGCTAACCAGGTTCTTGATATTTGTAAATCTCAAAATATTGATGATTTCAATCTCTGCTATACTGCAAATCTTGCATGTGGGGATTATATGCTTAATGACAATAAATATGCAGAGTCAATACCTTTTTGGTCTGAATCACTGAGGCTTCTTTCAGCAAATGGGATGGACACATCTCCTGAATGTGCAATTGTTTTAAATGGACTTGGATTATCGCATTTGTTGACAGGTGATGTTGTAAATGCTAAAAATGAGTTGGAGAAATCATATTTACTGTTAAAACAGACGAGAGAGGAGTACGACAAAATACATCTCGCCGAAAGTATGGACTATTTGTCACAGGCATACTTCATTCTGGGAGACACTATTTCTGCTGTTAAGTTAAACGAAGAGGCTATAGCTTTCTTTGAAAACGGAGATGTAGAAAAGAACTGTTTGTATCCAAAACTTCTTTTTAATTTGTGGAATATCTACGAAGCTTTAAACAGGCCGGAATCCTGCCAGTTTGCAGAAAAAGCCTTGGATAATTACAGGGCTTTGGATTGTAAAGACATAAACTATGCAAGTCTTCTGTTTCGTTATTCTAAGCGTGTTTCAGAAGACAATGGCTGCGAACGTGCGATCGTTTTAGCTTCGGAGGCATTGTCATTTATAAAGCAACTCCCAGATATTCCTGATACGATATTGGTTATGTATCAATGCCGGCTATCGGAATGTTATTCTGATTGTGTTAATTTGGATTCAGCTTATTATTATGCTCGGCAAGCACTTCAAAACATGAGGTCAAGCTTCCATTCTAAAAGTATAAATTATGTAGCTATTTTGGATAAACTTGCTCCTACTATATGGTTTTATGGAAATAAAAAGGAAGCTATGCAATTGTATCAAGAAGCGTTGTGCTGTATTGAAACATTATCGCCAAATTCGGAAATTCATTATCAAATCTTAAAAGAATTGTCTCGTGTCTATTGGATGTCTGGCTACTATACAGATGCTGTGGACTCCCAGAAGAAGACTCTCAGAATGGCAGAATCTCTTTATGGGCAAGATAGTGAACTGTATTCTGAAGCCGCGACAAGTCTCGTTCAATATTTGAATATGACAGGTGAATCCACAGAAAAGCAGGATGTTCTTAATCAAGTTGGAGCCGTCTTAACCAGCATATCCTCAGAGAATGTTCAATATGTTAAACAGAAAGTCCTTTCTTGCGTTCATAGTGGTAACTATATAGCTGCGGAACAAATATTGGATGATTTCTGTAAGGATATTGTTGTTGATTCATTAAATATGAAATTAGAGTATGCCAATCTGTTTTATGCAAGAGCGGAAATAAAGAATAAGCTGGGAAAATATAATGAAGCGTTGCTTTCATTACAAATGTTTTATGACATGTATACTGAAAAGTATGGCAAGGACATGATAGAGAAATATTATTACAACTATTGGAGCTTGTTGGGGCAGATTTTCTTTAATCAAAAAAAACTTGACGAGGCAGAGGATGCTTTTGATAAAGGCGTTTCTTCGGCTATTTTAGTCTTTGGTGAGGATAATATGGATTGTCTCAGTATGCAAGCTGTTTTAACGATGGTGAGATTTCAAAAGGGGGAGGATGAGGGTTCTATTAAAAAAATAAGAGATTTATACAAGAAAGTAAGGGAAATCGTTTTTTTACAATTCTCGATGATGTCTTCAAGCGAAAGAATGGTTTTTTGGTTGCAAATATCTGCCCTTTATAGTCAACTTATGCCGTTTATGGCGTATGTCTCAACTAATTCGGCCTTCTATGGTGATGTGTATAATGCATTGTTATTGAGTAAAGGATTGCTTTTAAGCACAGAACAACAGGTTTTACAAATCTTGCGGGATAGTAACGATAAAAAGGCAGTGGAACTGTATGAGAAGTTGTTGCTTTGCCATAAAAGAATTAGCAGCTTGCAAATTAGTGCACAACCGAGTAATATTGCAGAGTGTGACAGTCTGCGTGAGGTGATAAGACAGGGTGAGCGGGAATTAATAGCTATATCTTCGGCCTATGGTGATTATACACGCAATTTGCGTTTTACATGGGAGGATGTAAGAAACTGTTTGGGAAAAGATGATGTAGCCATTGAATTCACAGATTTTTATGATAATGATGGTTCTAACTTGTATGTGGCCTTGGTGTTGAAAAACAATATGGAAACACCTCAGATGATTAAGTTGTTTGATTATTCCCAATTTAGTGGCCTTGACTCGCATGGGTATTACAAAAATGATTCTTTGTATAATTTGGTATGGAAACCAGTAGAACCATATTTGTCTAAAGGTGCGAAAATTTACTTTTCTCCTCAAGGTATTCTCCACAGCCTTGCTATAGAGTCATTGCCAACAAATGACGGAACATCTATGTCTGAGAACTACAGAATCTATAGGCTGTCTTCCACAAGGGAATTGTGCGTGGAATATACTTCAAAATTCGCTCGTAAAGCTGCATTGTACGGGGGAATAGATTATAACGCAGAAAAAGCGTCTGTGCTTGGTTCAAAAGAAGAGAACGGTGAATTAGTGGCACAAGAGAATGAAAATGAGAAACAAGAAATGCTGGATGTGAATGTTTTAAGAGGTGCTTTACAAGATAATCTGCCAGATTTACCAGGAACTGCTGTCGAGGTTGATTCTATTGCGCGTTTATTTGCGTTTTTCAATTGCCCTGTACAAAAAATCACCGGCGAAGCTGCTACAGAGAAATCCTTTAAAACACTCAACAAAAACGATTATACAATTCTACATATCGCTACACATGGATATTATATATCCAATAGTGAAAAAACGGGTAATACTTATTTGGCAGGATTGATAAGTAGCAGGGGCATGAGTCAGGAGGATATGACACTTACACACAGCGGGTTGTTCTTTGCGGGAGCTAATATTACTATATTAGATTCCTTTTCAGCAGACCATAATGACGATGGCATACTCACTGCTTACGAGGTCTCTAAACTAAATATGAGTGATTATGATTTGGTTTCCTTGTCAGCCTGTCAAACAGGGCTAGGTGACGTTTCTGGCGATGGAGTCTTTGGATTACAGCGTGGATTTAAAAAGGCTGGAGTGAGATCTTTGCTGATGTCATTATGGGAAGTGGATGACAGTGCAACTTGCAAACTTATGACTACGTTCTATAGATACTGGTTGGAGGGTCATTCAAAATACGATGCGCTGGAATATGCTAAGTCTGTTGTCCGATCAATAAGTGGCTGGGAAGATCCTTCATACTGGGCAGGCTTTATCTTGTTAGATGGGCTAAATTGAATGTGAGTTTAACATTAAAAACTAATAATTATGAAAAAGATTTTATTTGTATTAATTGCTGTGTGTTGTATTGAGAATGCGACAATGGCGCAGGAGTTGACAAAGCAAATGTTTAGCATTTATTTTGGACAACCTAAGACGTTGGTTCAGTCGAACAATATGACATCTGAAACCATGATTGTTGAATTTGATCGTTCTGGTCGTGTGTTGTCAAAGGCTTCTGGTGGGGCGAAAATGGTTTATGACTGGAGTTCCGACGAAAAAAGTGTTGAGATAAAAACCTATAACAACGAACAATATGCAGGTGGTGGTACTATAAATATAGAAGTTATGTCTTCCAACCTGTATAAGTTTTCTACAAATGGAATGGATTGTGAAGTCTCCTTCCGTGCTAACGGCTCCATTAATAAGATGAAAATGTCTGGTGGTGGACAAACAATGTCAACAACCTATTATTACAGGGGCTCAGAAGATGCCTACCCTTACGAAATTGTGACTGCTGGAGGTGGACAGTCTATGTCGCTGAGTTTGTCGGATATAAGTGTTGATGCAAAAGGCAATTATACCAGATGTACCCAATCTGCACAAGGTCAATCTGTTATTACAACCAACTCAATATCATATTATTGATTAATTTAAAAGTTTGGTTCTTCAGGATTTTGTGTGGAAAACCTACATATCATGTTAATATGACAATCTGCAATAATCCATATAAGTCTTGTAAGGCTTTGATTTTAGGTTTATTATAGAGGGATGTCAAATATTGGATTTTTCAAGAAAATTGGAATATATCCTATTCACCACACGAATTCCCGAAGTACCAATAAATAAGTGTGATAAGAGCTTTTATTATATTGTCAACAATGATAATGCTTTGGTGGAATTATTATTCTCATGCTCAAAGCCCGAATGACTGTGGCCTTGGCGATGATGAGATTATTGTTGAAATATTTACTTTGCAAAAGGGGAACGGACAGGTTGAGTATATGGCATCTGTTATGAAAAAAGACTATGATGCACCTCATACGTGTTTCCTATTTAATGAAACTCGACTTATGAGTGAAATGGAAAAAGGAGAAAAACTTTTTACAGATACTATAATGTTTGCCATGTTGATGACTCCTATAAATGACGAACTTAAGCGCGTAAAAAAGATTTTCTTTGTTCCTGCGGGGAAACTTAATCTGTTTGCGATTGAATATTGCAATGCAGGGGATGGTCAGATATTGGCTGAGAAATATGATTTTTACAGATTGACATCTTCTAACATGTTGACGCATAAAAGTGAAATGCACAGGGCGTACACAACGTATACGATATTTGGTGGCATTAATTTCGATGCCACTCCTGATTTTGAGGAACTATATGAGAATGAAGCCACAAAATGTAGGATGGGTTATTTGCAAGACTCTTACGACGCTGCAGTAGATATTCATCATTATTTGACAGACATTGGATTTTGCGGAACTTTGTTTGCCAATGATGAAGCCACAGAGTCGGCACTAAAAACACTCCCTTGGTATAACAACCAGATATTTTTTATAGAAACTCATAGTATTACATATCCAGTAAATGGCGAAAGTGATTATCCCAATTCGTTGTTGTTGGCTGGAGCTTCCTATGCGTTGGAAGGTGGTATCGTGCCTGAAGGAAAAGAAGATGGGCTGCTAACAACTGAAGAGATTTCAAATCTAGACATGAAGAATGTTGACTTGGCCGTTATCTCAGCTTGCAAATCAGCTCTTTGTGAAAATGACTATCAAGGCGCAGGCGGATTAATGAGAGCCTTTAAGAGAGCAGGAGTGAAGTCGCTCGTAATGACCACTGATGATGTTGTGGACTATGTTTCAGGAGAGGTCTGGAAGGTTTTTTTCAAAAATCTTACCCGTGGGAAGTCAAAACGGGAATCGCTTCTTGATGCTGTAAAGAATGTCAGGCTTATTCATGACGGTTTCTACAGCTCTCCAAGATATTGGACTCCTTATATACTTATTGACGGACTGGATTGAACGATCCCAATTTTGTAATAACTAGTAACTGATATAAGTTTTGAATTATGAAAAGATTTTTTTTATTAGTTGTTATACTTGGTGCCTTGACACCCTATTGCTTTGGACAAAATAAAACGAGAGCGATAGAACTCTCGCCAGAAACAAAGATTTATAAGGATGCATCTATGTCCAGTGGATATGTGTCAAATGACACTGAGGCACTGTTTATGAATGCTTTTATTGGCAAGTCATACCCATATCCTTTTGCGCAGCCTGTCCTTCAGGAAAAGAGTGGGTGGCTGAAGATTCCTGCTGGTTGGGTACAAGAGAAAAAAACGCAGAAAGCAGGTAATACCCCTTTGACTGATTCTTATTTTAATAAAATATATGGAGGGTCTTTCGGCATTGACTCGAGATGTGGTCAGGAAATGACCTATGGAGTGCAGGTGCTGAAGGCCAATGCCGGCAATAATGAGGTGGCG
Source organism: Bacteroidaceae bacterium (assembly GCA_045603885.1). Classification (GTDB taxonomy): domain Bacteria; phylum Bacteroidota; class Bacteroidia; order Bacteroidales; family Bacteroidaceae; genus UBA3839. Next base: position 8,596 of record JAZUMZ010000156.1, read on the forward strand.
GTCGTTATTTACTTCCCCGACACTCAGCTGCTGGCGAGGGGAGAGATGACTGGCAATGTGATAAAGGCCGACAAAGGCTTGTTAATCAAGTTCTCTGAATATGAAGAGACTGAGAAAGACTTCAAATTCAAACTTCATGACGAGAAAGGCGGAATCAAACGTTATGACATCTTTTTTGGAGAACGCCTGAACAAACGGCAAGTCACTAAATTCTTAGATGAGTTTATGGCGATAGATACGTTCGACCTGAAAAAAATGAACAGTTCGGACTGGAAAAAAGCCTGGGACTTCATCAACAGGGAAGGCATGCCTGTCCAGTTGTATCTCACCGCCTCTACGCTCAATAATTTGAAGGTCTCCGAAAAACAATAAAGGACACCTTTAGAAATTAAAAACTAATTGAACTTCCTGAAGTTATTTTGATGAAGACAAAAACAATAAAAACACCACTCATGATGGATGAGGTCTTCGACCTTACGTCCTGTTCTTCCGGCTTTGTGCTTGCACACAAGAAAAATCATACAGTCACGACAGCAAAGACAAAGTCTTAACCTGAAATAAGGGTTATTATGGTTTTTTGTAAAACAACCGAAACTTAAATAACACAAAATTATAAAACAATGAAACACTATTATTACGTATTGACCATAATCCTTTTGGGGTTCTGCGGGCTGAGAATATCCGCTCAGCCGGCTGGGGTTCAGCAATTGATGGATGAGGCAAGGAGCTACTCCAAGCAGAAGGAGTATAGCAAGTCAAACGAATGTTATGAGAGCGTAATCGCCAATTTGAAGGGGACGGAATATGAAAGCCTCATACCCTCCATCAAGGATTTTGTTGCCATTAACTATATGTCTATGGGTGTGGCGGCCTTGAAAGAGAAAAACTACGCGGTGGCGAAGAGTTATATGCAGCAAGCCATTGATGACGCAAAACCCGGCTCAAAGACCTGTTACACGGCTAATTTGTGGATGGGGCGGTTGCATAGCACTCAGGCGATGAATATCCGAACGACCCATGGCGACATACAACAGGCTGTAGGGCTGAGCCTTGAGGCAGAGAAATATTTCGATTTGGCTCAGGCCACAGACAGGCGGCTTGAAGAGCAGGTGTCAAGGGCTTCCGCTCTGATTGACTTGTCACGCCCCGGCGAGGCGGAGGTGTTGTTGAGGCAAGTGGTAAATGAGTGTGAGGGCAATCCAAAGCTCGTACATCTGCAAGGCAAGGCCGCCTATTACCTCGGAGAGACGGAAATGGGGGCGGAGAAATTCCAACTTGCCATCCAGCACTTGGAACAGGCATATAATCAGTGTAAAGGAGCTTCTGTAGATGCGCTGAAAGCGTACGCCCGACTTGCTGCCAACAGGTTGGGCCAGCTGTATAAAACCAGTATTCCAGACACCGCAAAGGCTGACCTGTGGAAAAAACGTGCAGAGGAACTGAACTAAGTAATCTAAAAAAACGTAATGCCATGAGACGAATATTGACTTGCATAGTGCTTTGTTGCATCAGCTGGATGGCATACGGTCAGACTGACAATGAGAAACAGTCTGCTCTTATAGCTGATATGGAGACCTACGGGAGCGCTGTCCGTGATATAGTAAGAAACAAAGATTACGCCAAGGGCATAGCCACAGTTAGTGCTCTGATTGCCAGGTGCGAGGCGAAACAGGCTTATCCTCCAAAGAATCTGGCGTCTTATTACAGCCTCAGAGCCCAGGGCCGGCTGCGCCAACAACAATACCCGCAGTCTGTCGATGACAGCAGGCAGGCATTGGCCTTGTTGGAGAAAGCCGGTGAAGAGGGAAAAACCGACCTGAGTGGAGCGTGGTATGAACTTTCCCTTGCCTATTATTATTGGAAAAAACCGGATGAGGCAATGCGGGCGGCCGACAACTGTGTGCAGACGGCTCTCGACTACTACGGGCCGCACCATTCTGTGACAATGGATGCCTATAGCCTGCGCTCTAACTATGCGGGTTTTTATAATAAAAAAGATGTGGCGTTGAGCGACCGTCAGGCGGTTTTCAGCATAATCCAGAAGAATGTCGAGCGTAATTTTGCATACCTGACATCCTCAGAGCGTGCCGCCTATTGGAACAAGCACCTGCCGGAGACCACCGTGATGTTTGCTTTTGCCCACAAAATGGCTGAATACGACAGTGGGTTCACTGATGACCTGTTCAATCAGCAGCTGATGGCCAAGGGCTTGCTGCTTACTGCTGAGAGCGCACTCCAGCGGACTATTGACAGCAACCATCAGATGAATGAGACTTATCAGCAAATCAGGCGGTTAAGGCAAGTAGCCGAAAACGTCAAGACGCTGCCGAAGGACGCCGACGCTGCCACGCTGGAGGCCGACCGGCTGGAACGTCAGCTTGGTATGTCGGCCAACTCCCTCAGCCGGTTTCTTGACTTTCTGAAGGTGCATGTGGATGATGTGCGTCAACATCTCGCCCCGTCCGACATTGCCGTGGAATTTGTTGACTATCGCCTGGGTAAGGACAGCACCATGTACGCAGCACTCGTCCTGTCGCCGAGGTGGAAGCACGTGCGTTTCATTCCTTTGGCGGAAAGCAAGGAAATCACTGCACATTCCGATAACCTGGCGCCTTACATCTGGCAGCCGGTCATCAATGCATTGGGATACACTCCCGAAAACATCTTTTTCGCACCCTCGGGGCTGCTTTATCAATATCCTGTTGAGTCGCAAGTCCTTGCCAATGGAAAGCTGATGTGCGAGACCTTCAATATGTACCGTTTGTCATCTACGAGATGGCTGGCTTACAAGGGAGACGGCACAAAAGGGAAAGACGCGGTTATATATGGCGGACTGGCCTACGATGCCGAAGGGGTTAATACTCCATCTGGAAAAACGCGTGGCGCAGAGGTTGGGATTCCGTTCCTTGAGGGAACCGAAGTCGAGACTGAGAGAATCACACAGGTGATAAACTCGGCCGGGCTGGCTGACCTGCACGCCGCAGCCTTGTATGGCGAAAATGGGACAGAGGCTTCTCTCAAAGCCTTCAGCGGACAGCAGAAACGGATTTTGCATATTGCGACCCACGGATTCTATATAGAGGACAATCAACCGTCTTCCACACCGGACAAAGCCCTGATGCGTTGCGGACTCTTCTTTGCCGGAGCCGACAACAGTTGGCAAAGCAAACAGATTGTGCCGGGGGCTGATGACGGGATACTGACGGCACAGGAGATTTCCTCGCTCGATCTTCGCGGTCTTGAGCTTACAGCCCTCAGCGCATGTCAGACAGGACAGGGCGATATTACTGCCGATGGCGTGTTCGGTCTTCAGCGTGGTTTCAAGAAAGCGGGAGCCCAAAGCATCCTGATGTCGCTGTGGAAAGTTGACGATGACGCCACTTGCCTGCTGATGACAGAGTTTTATAAGAACTGGATTAGCGGGGGCATGAGAAAACTTCCTGCGTTGGAGAAAGCAAAACAAACAGTCCGCTCGCATAAAGAAAAAGGGTGGGATAACCCTAAGTACTGGGCGACATTTATATTGTTGGACGCATTTTAAAAATTGATATATATATGAATACAGTTATGACAAATACTTGTGATACATTGGGATGGTTTAAGAACATTTACCCGTTGCCCGACGGTGCCAATCCATCGCCTTACATGTGCTCTTATTTTGACCATGCGGTAGCAATTGGCCTGGGGATGGCTTTCCTGGCGCTTCTGATATTGTTCGTTACGAATAAATATAACAAGACGTGGAACTGGTTGAGCCGTCATCTCCTTAAGCTGTTTGTTGTGGCATGGATTTTCGGATTTGCGGTATATGATGTCGGAATGAACACAGGTAATCCCTTGTCCCTCCTTACCAATGCCCCGATGGCGGTGTTGCATGCGTTTGGGATGTTTGTCATGGACAGTGATGTCAGCGAGATACAGAACGAGTTCCATAACAGCACCGTATTTATGGGACTTTTCTCCCTTTCACATTTCTTGGCTGCATTTGTCAGCTTGATGTTTGTCATCAAGCATTTTGGATTTAACATCATCGCAGGCCTGAGGATGTTCTTTGCAGCATTTATGTCTCGAAAAAAAGATGAGGCGTATGTGTTTTGGGGAATGAATAACGCCACTTACAATCTGGCTGAAAGTATCAAGAAACATTGTGCGGATAAAAGCTATAGGATAATCATAGTCAGGACAAATAGCGACAAGGAGACACCAAGTGACAAGAACGGAATGGAGCGGCTTTTTAATTTCCTTGCCTTGAGAAACAAAGATCTTGACAGGTTGAAGGAGCTGGAGTGTCTGACAACCAACACTTTTGGCAATCTGACATCCCTGAGCAACATACAAAGTGAAGGCGGACTGTTAGATCTCTTGAAGAAAGGCTTGAATATGAGACAGCTTTGCAGAATCATCAAGAGTAAGACTCGTAAGGATATCCATTGGTTCTTTTTGTCGGACGACGAGGTGGCAAACATCAAGTCTGTGGCAAATTTGAAAACAGATAAGACTATAAATGATATAATATCTAAACAGGGATGTGAGGGGAAGAGAGTCATTATGTATTGCCATACCCGAAACAACAGCATACACCGGGTCATAGAGCAAGACCGGCCTGTTGGGGGTATTGAGGTTAAGGTTGTGGATTCCTCTCATCTTTGTGTTGATTTGTTGAAATACCATCAGGAGTACCATCCTGTTAATTATGTTGAGATAGAAGACGACGCGACGGTGTCATCGTCATTCAACTCCTTGGTCGTGGGATTCGGACAGGTCGGTGTGGACGTGGTTCGGTTCCTTTATGAGTTCGGAGCCTTTGTGAAGAAGGGCAGCACCGACAAGGATGTTCAGCGTTCCGATTTTGTCTGCAATGTGGTAGATAAGGAGATGCCTGATCTTGCCGGGCAGTTCGTGGCAAATGCACCGGAGGTTAATTGTGAGATGTCGTTTAAACCTGGGGGAAAGAACAATTCACCGTTGATTGCGTTGCATCACATGGACTGCCAAAGTGCTGATTTTTATGAGAGACTGAGTGGATGGATAAAAGATCTTAATTATGCTGTTGTCGCCACTGGTGATGATGAGCTGAATATATCGCTTGGAGTCCGTCTGCTTCGCATGGCTATACGCTATAAGGATAATATGAACCACTTCAGGGTGCTGGTCAGGGTCAGGGATGATGAGGACGGACATATCGGCAGAATTGCCCGGTTCTACAACCGACTTTGGAAGGCGGAGCAGAAAAAGGATTTCAGCGATGACCTGAAACGTCAGAAAAACGTAAAGTCGGATGAAGAGGTGGATGAGCCGATCACGTTGTTCGGCACGCTAAGGGAATTATATCAGTATGAATATATTGTCAGCGAGGAGGTGAAAAGCCAGGCTAAGAAGTTCAAAGAGCGCTACGATGAGTCAATCCGTGAGTTGCAGATACAGTCGAAAACTGAAGTGTACAATGTGGTCTCTTGGGACGATGAATACAAATTGTATATGCAGATGGACGAAGAGTTTGCAGGTTATGCTCCCACTTACTCAAACGTTATGAAACTGAGGCGTATGCAGAGCCAGAATTTTGAGAATTGTTATCATGTCCTCACAAAGCAACGGCTGGCTATGTGTGCTCTCGGGGCGGATGAATATGCGCTGCTGACCGACCACCAGTTGTTCCGTAAAAATAACGAGATCACATATCAGTGGAAGTCCAACCTCCAGTCGAAAGATAAAATCATAAAAGTGCTCGACACTCTTGCTCAGACAGAGCACCTTCGCTGGAATGCGTCGCATGAGATTCTCGGATATATGAACAAGGGTGATGAGTCATTCAAGGATGAGGCGCGCCTGCAGCATGGATGCCTTAAAAACTGGCAGGACCTGACACCACGCTTCCAAAGCTATGACTATAATGTCGTGGATGTGTCATTGGATATAATTGAACGAAAACAAAAATGAATATAATTGAACTTTCTGAAGTTGTTTTGATGAAGACAAAAACAATAAAAACACCACTTATGATG
>JAZUMZ010000157.1:0-2591 GCA_045603885.1 Bacteroidaceae bacterium
TAGCTACAACTCCTTGGCTCACAGAACGACATGGCTACGATCCGACTTAGCCGCAGAGGCATAGCGAGCTATGGTTCAAGGCTGGAAGGACGAAGATGCCGCTAAGAAATGTAAAGCGTCGAAGTGAAATGAGGCACCCAATAGATAATAAAAACTAATTTATAGAAGTACCCTCTGACTTTTACGGAAGAAGATTCGTGTCTGCGGCACTATATATATCCATATCAAGATGATATTCCATCAGCTCTTTTAGCGTATGTCGTGGAGATGGGCTGTCGGGTGGGAGAGGGCGACGGCTGAATTGCTGAAAATATAGAAGGCAGGCATCGCGCCACCACCATGCGTCTTTTGCCTGGCGCTCAAAGCGAGAAAGCATATGCTCATACTTTTCTTTGCTTATATATGGCTGAATCGATTTCCATGTTTTGACAAATTTTTCCGCCTCACTTACTCCATGGTCGTATGTGTAACATAGGTTGTCCCAAAGAGTCAGTCCGTTGCTCATGATATAATCCCATGGTACATGATGAAACCATAAAAGTAAATTGTCAGGACATGTATATATGTTGTTATACATTGTTTTCAAGGGCTCAGGATATTGGCTGACATTGTCTGACCCCTGTTCTCCATAAACACATGGTTCTGTGTGATCTGTGCGGTTAAAGCCTATGCCTATTGAGTCCACGCGGTGGTAAAAGCGGGGAAGCCAATCCTCGCGACAACCTGATGGGGCATACCAAGGCTCAGGTCCATAATGGTGCTCCCCGGCGAATATGTGATGAAGCCCGAGAGGCATCATATACTCAACCAACACCTCATGGCTTTTCATCAGAAGCTGGCATATCGGCAGCACAAAACCTGGATTGGAAGTGTATTCCGATTTAAGGAAATCTTCTGCTATCTCGTAAGAGCTGGTATCCCTGTTGTTGCACAAACGTCCGAACGCATACCAATTCAAGCGAGCCATATCGTTGCCTGTCCAGTTTGGTGAGTCTCCGATATTAGAAACACCGGCTGCACCAACCAAAGATACACCTTGCTCGTCAATAGTGCGAAAAAAATCTTTCCACATAGGTGCCAAATAGCAGGTGTGGATGCTCTCGCCCGTGTATTCCTGGGTAATCTGAAACTCAACCATCATTTTTGTCTTCTTAAGTTTGAAGAACAGGGGAGATACGGGCTCGCGAGGTTGAAAGTCGATAGGTCCGTTTTTTATTTGGATAATTACATTGTCTGCAAATTGCCCGTCAAAAGGAGCGAATTCGTCGTATGCCTGACTGGCGCGGTCCATGCCTTTTGGAGAATATACAAAGGCGCGCCACATCACTACACCACCATGAGGGGCTAAGGCCTTGGCAAGCATGTTGGCACCGTCAACATGAGTGCGGCCATAGTCCATCGGTCCAGGTTCTCCCTCACTGTTTGCCTTTACCAAAAAACCGCCGAAGTCGGGTATCAGTCTATATATCTCATCTACTTTCTGATGCCACCATTCACATACTTTGGTGTCGAGTGGATCTGCTGTTGGTAGCCCGCCGATAACTTTTGGAGAGGCGAAATTTACAGATAGATAAACTTTAATATTGTATTTATGCAGAATGGCTGCAATCTTAGAGGTCTTTATCAGCATTTCCGATGACAGCATCATCGGCTTGGCATTGACATTGTTTAATACTGTGCCGTTAATGCCGTAAGATTGATTAATAAGTCCATATTCTTCATAACGACTTCTTAAACTGTCTGGAATTGGTTGGTTGTCGGTAGGAATAAGATCCCATTTCCAAATAGAACGTCCGGCATACCCACGTTCAACTGTGCCGTTGGGATTGTCCCAGTGGTTTAGAATACGAAACTCCATTGGGATCCCGAATAAACTTGAATAAAAAGCAAGGAATAATAATGGTGTGACAATGCGTCTCATGATTTTCGGTTTTTAATTCCACAAAAATACAAACTTTTAGCGACGTTCACAAAAATTATCACAAAATATTTGCAAATTCTCAATAATATGCCTAAATTTGCATCGACTTTGGGGTTGACACGGATTTGACAGCTTGTTAAGGTGGTGCGTAAGCATGCAGAGCGTTGATGGCTGACTCTTAAAACACAGCTCTCCAAAAATTTATCTGGCGAAACTTCTTACGCTCTCGCTGCATAGATCGAAGCATAGTAGATCTGCTTTATTCCCTTACTAGGTGAGGGAACGAGACGTCGCCCTGACAGCTCTTTTTCCGAGGCGGTCAGTTTAGCGGCGCGGCAAATTCGGAGATAGTGTATGTGAGCTCCGTCTCATACATGAAATCATAGGAGATAAGGATATGGTTGGTTGTCCGGTTCTTGCCATGTCTCGAAAAATCAAACTGGAATAAGCATGTAGAAAGCGTATGGCCTGCTTGTTTGGACGAGGGTTCGACTCCCTCCAGCTCCACAGACTTTTGCAATTGCCACTAATCCTGTAATCACCGATTACAGGATTTTTTTTGTTTGTCCTATCCCGACGTTCTCGCCAAAACAATTGTTCATTAAGAAATATAATTCATGTTCCGCAGACGCAGAAGTCTAACCCCGAAGGGGTTATACATTAGTAACCC
>JAZUMZ010000158.1:0-7095 GCA_045603885.1 Bacteroidaceae bacterium
TGATTCACGTATGATTTTTAGTACTAATTTTAACATTTAATTTATTGATTATTAACTAATTATATTTGGTAATTTGCCAGAAAATTCGTACCTTTATACATGTTTTCAAGTCTGTATTCTGGTACGAATAATCCAGCAGAAATATTATCTGAGGTAGATTTGAAGCACATGAGCCAGCTTGACGAAAGAACTAAAAGACACTTCCTGGCTACCAAAGTCCTGTCACTTGGACGCCACGGCGTTTCATTGGTGGCAAAAGCCAGCGGTGTGAACAGGGACACCATCTATAAGGGTATCCACGAACTGAAATCGGATGACCAGTTGCCCGAAGGGCGTGTCAGAAAGTCCGGGGGCGGCAGAAAATGCCGCCTTGACAAGGAGCCTGTTCTTCTTGAAGTGTTTGACAACATCGTAGAGGCTCATACGGCTGGGCTTCCACAGGACGATTCCGTCAGGTGGTTAGGCCTGACTACCACTCAGATTAGAGATGTTTTCAAAGAGCGCGGTATTGACATTTCGGGCTATCATGTCCGCCAGATGACGACTGCGCGTGGTTTCAAGAAACGTTCCTTCCTCAAGGCCAGGACGCTGAAAGACGTCGAGGACAGAGACGCGCAGTTCCGGAAGATTGCGACACTTACGGAGCAGTGCCTTTCACAAGGGCTTCCCGTGCTCAGCATTGACACGAAGAAGAAGGAAATAATCGGCAACTTCAAGCGTCAAGGCCAGGTGCTCTGCAAGGAGCAGCCCAAGTCACTCGACCACGACTTCCTGTCTTTCTCGGAGGGAACCATCGTCCCACAGGGCATCTATGACGTAGGGGTGAATATAGTTTATCTGATCATTGGCACCAGCCATGACACGGTTGAGTTTGTCTGCGACAACATCGCCAGTGTGTGGACAGAGCACCTGCAGTGGCAGTACCCCGATGCGGACACCGTCTGTCTGCTCTGTGACGGAGGGGGAGCCAACTCCTGCCTGCATCACATCTTCAAGCAGAACTTGATGAAACTGGCGAAAGCTATAGAGATGAACATCCTGGTCATCCACGACCCTCCTTACTGCTCAAAGTACAATCCTATCGAGCATCGTATGTTCGCACCTGTCACCCGCTCATGGAGCGGAGCGCCGCTGCTGTCTGTGGAAATGGCACGGAGCAGGGCTGCTTCCACCAAGACAAGAAAGGGACTGAGAATTCATGCAACCATCAATAACAAATCCTATGAAACAAAGAGACCGATTGAAGCCACATTCGAATCCGACAAACAGAAGTACATCGTATTTGATGACAACTTGCCTAAGTGGAATTACCTCGTCAAGGCGGTTTGATATGATTTTTCATCCCAAGTTATTTTTTTATTGTTACGTAATAGTGTTTAATCAATATTAGTTCCTTTTGCGTATTCTAATGAAGCTAACCCACTTATTTGTTTCATCATCCATTTGTTTGTAATAATCAATCTCAGTATTTCCGTCATCAGAGTAATAAAGGTGACGGTGTGTAATTCCATTAATTCCATCATCTGACCATTGTGAGCTTTATTTGTAACCATAACGCTAAAATAGTTCATTTGGAAACTCTTTGCCATTCGTATTATACCTAAATTTTGCACTACTTTAATTTAGGTTGAATATAAATAATGAGTTAGGAATCAAATTCTCAATATAAGAATTTAGTATGAAATTCTTGTCGTCTCAATTTTAGCTCCTTTACATCGCCTGCAAATGCCAGGATCATGACTACAGCGATTGCATATTGATGGTTTAAAGAATCCCATGCCATCACACTGTGGACACAATCCAGACCCGTCGCATGATATACATTGCTTTTTTATGGAAGCTGTATTTGCCCCCATCATCCCCAAAAATAAATCACCTAAACCAAATCTGTCATTACCTCCCAAAATGTCTCCTAGCATTCTTTCTGGCATGTTGCTGGTGTCAATATTAATTTTATGTGGATCAAGACTGATAGTTCCATTACCAATTTCTGTGAAGTCTGCATTAACAACAGAGACATAAAACGAAATTTGCGTTCGTTTATTTTCCAAATCTAACCATGTGTATGGTATTCTGAAACGAACTTTGTTGCCTTGTGTGCTGTTTACTTTGAACGCATTAATGTTCATTGCTTCTCCATAATTGTCTGCTAATAATTCTCCATCACCTGCTATGGGTGCCACTATACAGAACAACCGTTGTCCATTATGTCCTGTCACACGAAGAGAGATATGTCCCTCAAGACATATTCCAGCTTCATCAATAAATAAATTGCCATTATCTGATATACGCATCATTCGTCCACCCATACCAATATCATCTAATGTGATATTTCTTAGTTCTACACCTCCCCCCGCTATAGACGAGGAGACTATAGTGGCCCACAACGAAAATAATGAAAAAAATGCTTTTTTCATAATCGTAGTTGTTTTAGATTTTGTCAATTAATTGTCACTTGTTTTCCCACAGCATTCCTATATCCGACAATTCCTTTAGGATTGTAAACATAAACGCCATCATCATTTAGTATTACAAAATTGCCATTTGGATCCGTTTTTATCTCATAATAACGAGATGGGAACGTTTTGTGGAAATATTCAGCAAATGGAATAACGAGTTCTCTACCTATTTCAACAGGTTTGTCGTATTTCCCAGGATAATAGATTTGGATACCCTCTGTACCGTTTGAATATATGGTACCGTCTGGAGTTATACCAAAGCTTGAAAAAGAATTATTAATAGAAAGAGGCATCTTGAGGAATTCCTCCCAAACGAGAGTATTAGTGTTGATACGGTATATCCTACGATTGTAAGCAACATACATGTAGTCGCCCCTCAAAATACAGTAATACCCTACTTTCCCATACCTATATGATGGTGTATCACCGTGGTCTTCAATATATGAGGCAACATATTCTTGTTCCGTTAATGAAGGACTTTCAAATGATTTGCCATTATTAATTTGTAGTATATCAAAACACCCGTTATAGTTGCCGCCAATTGACCAAACATCGTTATTGCTACTAACTATATATGATGCACCGTTTGATAAAAAACCAAAAAAAGGTATTCCTCCATAACTGTCATCTTGTTTGCTGGTACCAATTTTTTTCATTTCAGAGATATCCCATAAATCTACATGGGTCTCTTTGTCCCATTCTGTACCACAAACAATTAACGCACAACGATCATTCTTTGCAAGCACATAGAGTGAGTTGTCAATTTTTTGTGATGTTGATATTGACTTGCCATTGTAAACATATACACCAGCTTTTGAATTTTTCTTCACCGTCAGCAACAGCTTTCCACCACATGATTTAACTTGTATGAATTTAGGTCTTGCTCCTTCATACACCTTACCGACACCTTCTATTTCCTCGTTTACAGTTCCTGTATTGTAGTCAATGGAATAAACAGTATTGTCATCTAAGGAGTTGATGATGTATATCTTGTCTTCTCCCATTTCATGCCTGTAGTTTCTGAACTCATAAACAATGAAACAGTTTTTTGCCAGTTCAGGAATAGTCTCTACAGGTTTTGATTGCGCAGTTGAATAGGTAGTACGTCTCTGTTGATTGGTTCGGTTGTTTCTTTGGGCAAATGATGATTCTGAAAAAATCGTCGTTATAACCAGGATAATGTACAAAAATGTTTTTCTCATAGTAAGGGTGATTAATTTGTTGTTTTATGGTTATAGTCTAATATTTTTATTTCAATGTTTCATGTGCCAAACGCCGTCTGAATCTTTTATTAGTGATTCTTCCTGATTGTATTCTCCTTTTTTATATGATATTTTTGTTTTCACAATAGCTTCATCCCCATTAATCTCTTCACTGATGATTTCATAGCTTAGAATTAATGGTACTGATTCCTTATTGCGTTGGCGCATTCTATTCATTTCAGAAATCATGTTGTGTATCTTCCCATCAGACATGGAATTAAGTTCATCTTGAGTCTTCTTTGAAGCATGTTTCATGTCAAAAGCAACATCATCGTCATATTCTATAGTCATCTGGGTTTCATACCACAGCCTGACTACTTCTTTCGGACTTTCATTATTTGAGCATGCCGTGAAAGATAATAATACGGCTGTTAAAACAATTTCTTTAATTATGCGTTTCATAAATTCTATTATTTTATTGAATTGGTTAGCGATTGCTATTTACATGTTGTTTAACGCTAATTTATTTTATTCCAAGGATTTATCTGTCCATCTAAGGCTATAAAGTGATAATTTCCATTGTCATCAAGTTCCATGGTAATCCAAAGATATTGTTGATAACCAGAAACAAATGATATGGTATTAGTGAATTCAATGGGATACTCTAAACCTGCATATCCTATGTAAAGGAAGGTTTCACTACTACTGTATGTCTGAGGAGGGATTAGCGCATAGTGCTTATCTGTGTTGGAATCATAATATGTAAACACCTTTGTTTTGTTGCCTGTGGCATTATATGTATTTGCCTCAACGTTAACATCGGATTGAGTTCTTACATATAGTACAGGAGTGAAATCTTTGTTATTTTTGTCACTTATCACATCTATGCACACCTGACTCATGCTGTGTTCAAACTTAAGGTAGGGAATAGACGATGTGGTTGCGGATGACCATGCTGTGAGCAAATCACTCTTTGAGTAGTTTGTCAAGGATGATTGATTGCTTAGAACATTAAATGACATCTCGTTGCGGTTCTGAGCATTATATGGCGAGATTGCATAATAAGATAGTGATGAACCATCCTTTGGAAGAGAAATCCCATTAGAGGCTGGAGAAAACATTCCGTTACGATATACATACCTAATATTGTCGGCATAGTTTCCTCTATCATATAGACGCTCATTCTGATTACTTCCTATAGCATAAACGCTGATTTCATCTCCGTTACTGAAAGGTAAATTAAAGTAAGCCTCAGAGTTGGAGTCGAAAGAGGTTGTCGAGCTGTTGAAACTCACTGTAACAGATGATGGCTGATCATTAGGGTCATTACCCTCTCCGTCGTCCCCAGAGGAACAGGCGGAAAAGGGTATAGTAACCATTATGATATTCATTATATATTTCAGAGCTCTCATAGTTCAATTATTTTTTAATCGGAATTGAAATGAACCTGATTTTGTCATCGTCTAATACATAACTTGTTGAGCCACAAGAGACAGAACAACTGATATATTTTGCACCGTCGCTCGGAGCAAGCACTTTTATGCTTCCTGAAATAGTCTTTGAAGTTGGTAAGTCCATCTGAACTTCATATTTATATTCTGACCCATTTAAAGATACGTAACATGTACAAGACTTGTCCAAGTCATCTGTACCACTATATAACTGTAACGTGAATGTTTTCATGATGTCGGAATACATGTTTTGCACTGTATAATTGATAATTGCATTGCCCTCTTCATCAAGTGTGCAACTTGTCAAACCAAATTTGAGATTGCGGTCTGGTGTTTGTATGCCTTGTGTGAGAATCCTGTTATCTGTGATATTGTCCACATAGAAATCTATGGTGTTTTTTGTAAATGTATAATTGTTTGAGCCAATTCTAACTGAGGCAGTGGCAACTTTACTTTTGTTTGTAGGGTCAAAATTAATATATTTAAGATGACACACTGATGTTGCCTGATTCTTTAACTTTGATATTGTCCTTTCATAAGAATACCCACCTTCTCCAATAGCGCAATATGCTGTATAAGATTTGTCAAATTCGTCTTTACCGCTATAAATTTGAAAGCTGAGATTGTTAATGTCCTCTCCTGACACGTTTTTGATAGTGTAATCAACAACAAGCACGCTTCCGACACGCTCTGCATTTGTGACATAAACTTCTAAAGCGGGGTCGGACTCCATTTTGACTGATGTCGGGCTTGGGTCAGGGTTGTCATTTCCACCGTTCCCACCATTGTTCCACGGAGTTATATCGCCAGATATGGCAATTGTTTTGCTGCCTTCCAATTTTGCCTTTAAGGTGTATTGACACCCTGACTGAAAGCTCATGTCGCTTAAAGGATAGATAGTATATTCCTCACCGTCAATTGTGGCCACAAACATTGTGGTGCCTTTGGTGACATTTTGTGGGGCTATTATACATTGATATGCATTCGTGTATGGTGAAATCATTTTGATGTCGCCTTTTGTGCCCTCTGCTGTGAAAGTGTTGCTGTTTAGGTTAAACTTTGCAGAGCGGTAAACGTCTGTAGCACGCATTGACACAGACTTGCTGGCTAAGTTGTCTCCTTGCAGCTCTACAATTACATTACACAGCCTGTGGCTGAACTTCAAATTGACTTGTTGACTGGTTGTTGCTGCGGAGAATGCTGTGCACAGGTCACTTGAGGAATATTTGGCATGGGTGCTTTGGTCACTATTTACGGTAAATGTGCCGGTTGCATTTGTGCTTGAAGAATATGGATATACGGCATAATAGGCCAGTCCACTTGTGTTGCTGTCGCTTATTTTTATACCGTCACTGACAGCACTGAAACTTCCGCTGTTATATCTGTAGCGTACATTGTCTGCATAGTTACTCGATTGTAGGGTTGAGCCTTTTGATGCATCAACAGCAAACACGCTGATTTCATCACCATTCTCAAAAGCCGTTTCTGTGGCTCGTGTTCCAGGACCAAATGAGGGAATAAAACTGACTGTTTTGTCTTTTGGGTTCTGAACGTACTCGTTAGAGAGTTCATCGTCGCTGGAACATGAGCTTGCTAGCAACAGTATTGTTGCGAAGCTCATCAACAAATTAAATTTTTTCATAATTGATCTTGTTAAACGGTTAATAATAGGGTTATAAATAATAGATTTAATGGCTGACCCGATTTTAGTCAATTGTATTAATGGAAAAACGCACAAAAAAGGCGTTAACCATTTATTGCTTGTTTCCCAATCGTGGTTACCGCCAAGTGACCCTGCAACAAAACAAGCATAAATAGCTCACGCCCTACGACGTGAACCACCTGACACTTGTTCCCTGTTGCAAAATTGGCGGTATTGCGATTGGAGAGAACAGTAGGTAGTTGTTCTACTATATATAAGGTGGCATTAACCTTTAAAAGGAATCAACCACCTTGTGGCGGCAAAATTAATTCTTTTTTTAA
>JAZUMZ010000159.1:0-9624 GCA_045603885.1 Bacteroidaceae bacterium
AGCCAAATTTATTTGAGCTTTGCCGAGTCGTGAAAAGATACTGCAACAGCGAAATCTTGTAGCAGCGAGAGCAAAGCCAAATTTATTTGAGCTTAGCCGAGTGACTAAAATTGGAGGCCGTGCCTGTGGCACTTGGGTTGCAACAGCGAATTATGCGAATGATGTGGCCCATGGGACTAATGGGAATAATTGTTACAATCAGGCCGGGCTTTTTCAGACAGACCTTTGTGTGAGTTGAAAGTTTTTAGTCGTCTTGAAAAAGCCTGTATGATATCATAATTGTTTGGTGTGATTGTGTTTGGTTGTTAGAATGTGCAGGGAAGGGTGAGTAGTTGGTACATGAGGGTGCGTGCCATACGCATGAGCGCTGATGCCGGCAGAGAGCAGCAGAAGCGAGAGGAGGAATTTTTTCATGGTGTTATAGGAAAGTTATCGTTTCTTGCCCAGAATGTCGCCTATGCCGTCCATGTCAAACGACAGTGAGAGACGAAGTGTCTGGTCGAGCGGGTTGCTCTGTGAGGCAGAAATGACATATCCCGCATCGATGGAGAACACGCTCATCTTGAATCCAGCTCCAACGGTCCAATATTTACGGTTACCTTTGTTGGGGTGCTCATAATGATATCCTGCGCGGAGGAAGAACTTGTTGTCGTAGGCATACTCAAGTCCGGCACTCCATGAAATCTCCTGCATCTCCTCTTTGAATCCTCCCGGCGCATCGTGGAACGACTTGAAGATACCAGAAATCGGTGAGAGGTTGTAGTAACCCTCGTCCATGAGCCAGCTTGTGTAGCCTGAGTAATCATCCTGAGCCGCACCTGTCTCCTTGATATATTGCTCCATCGTTGGGCGTGTGGGCACCATAAGCTTGTTGACATCTGCTGAGAGGCTGATGGTGTTGAACTCGTCGATTGGCACGAGCAGAGAGGCTCCCAAACGGAGGTTGGTGGGCAGGAACTCGCTGGTGTTACCCTCGTCGTAAGAAATTTTAGAGCCTATATTGCTTGCGTTGAGACCCCATCCGAGCTGGCACTCACGGTTTCCGATGTTGAGATATCCGTTGTGGTAAATGGCCAGGTCGGCTGCGAATGCACTTCCAGGGGTTGTCTCGTCGTCGGCCTTGTATCCCAGGTCGGAGTAGATGTATCTCAGACCTACCGCTGCCGAAAACGTCTCGCTCAACATACGTGAGTATGCCACATCTACAGCCATCTCGTAGGGCTTGAATGACTCCCCGTCCTGAGATCCTAATACTGTGACCTCTCCGAGCGAGAAATATCTGAGCGAGGCACTGATTGCGTCCCAGTCGCCGATTCTGTAGTAGCCTGTGATGTTTGCGAGGTCAATGTCATCGACGATATTGCGCAACCAAGGTGTATAATTCAGCGATACTCCCGAGCGGCTGATGCAGAACGGGTATTTCGCAGGGTTCCAGTATTGTGAGCTTACGTCGGGGTCGGTGGCGACTCCCACATCTCCCATACCGCCGGCGCGTGCGTCGGGTGCAATAGCCAGGGAGTTGACTCCATAGTAAACAGGGTTAAGCTGATTCTTTACATCTTGTGCATTCGCAGCCGCCAAGGCAATGAAGAATGCGGCGATGGTGATGAATATTTGTCTCATTTCAGTTCTTTTAAATGCGATTGAAATAGTTAAGGTTTTCAGGTTACGTAAAAATATAACGAATGTGTCGTTGCTTTATTGCGTGTGCCGGTGGTTCACTTCTTTTCGACCACGATAAATTTGGATGATTCGGTTGCTAACGGTCCTGATGATGTCGATATTCCGGCCTTGACGATATATATTCCCGGCACGAGGTGGGTATCGGTGGCATTCAGGTCCCATGAGAAAGTGTAGGACGATGAAGAGTTGAAATTGGTCTCCTTTGTCGTGTAAAGCAGCCTGCCGCTCACGTCAAACACCTGGATTGTCACGTTCAGGTTGGTTTGTGGACGGTCGTTCTCAATTATGAATAAGGCCTTGTCGCTTACCGGTGTGCTCACATTGAGTGAGAATATCTTCGGTTTCTCTCCGTTGTTGACATAAAAATCTATAGACGATGACGAGCTGTTGTTCAGTATGTCGAACGCCCTGAGTGTCAGGGTGTGGTGTCCGTCCTCAAGCTCAGGAATGCTGAATTGCACACTGCCCTTAGTATAGTCTCCCACGGTAGGTGTGAAATAGCTGTTGAGTGAGTAAGTGGTGGCCTCGTTGTTGTCAATCATAGCCTCAATATCGTGACCTATGCCGCTTCCCGTCATATTTATTCCGTCTTTGTCGGAAATTGTGGCAAAAAGAAGTGGAGTCTCGTTGACTACATCTCCATTTTGGAAGTTTGTGGTATTAAGGTATATCGGTATAATTTCCGGTCCTTGGTTGTCGTCGGGCAGGTTGTCGCTCGTTCCGTCAATCTTAAACTGTGTGTTTCTTCCGTGTGCCTCAACGGAATGTGAGTTATTGGATGCATACAGGCTCAACAATCCGTTCTCTCCACTGTAGTTGTTGTCGAGTGGTACAGGACATTTGAATGTGAATCGTCCGTTGCTCACGCTGTCAATCACGTTGTATAGCGTCTTTGTTCGGTCGTAGAAAGTGTAGGGTGTAGTTGAGGTGTTGCCGTTGGACTCTCCCCTCGGATTGTTGCGGCAAGTGACAAGCTCCAGGTTGTCGAGCACAGTGGTGTGGATCTGTCCGTTGAAAGTATCGTCCACAAGTCCGCTCCCGTTCTCTATATGTCCGCTTACTGTCATTGTCTCTCCAGCCAACACAGACTCAGTCATTCCTTCCTCCGCCGCCACGCCGTTAATCTCATCGATAACAATCTGGACCTTGGGTGTGGCCAGCCGAATGGCCGGGTCACCGAGCAGTACGAAATGCAGGCGGTTGTTTGCCGAAGAACCGATGCTGATTAGACCCTGTTTTGCCTTTGCCATGGCCTCTCCTATGGTGTATTGGCGTCCGTAGTCGTCGCAGGCAAGTACATACTTCATGTATTGAAGGTTCATCTCCTTGTTGGGTGTGGAATAGACGGTTCGTGTTGTGCCTATGAACGCAATTCCTGCTCCGTCGGGGTTAAGCGCCGTGGTCTCAGCTATGTTGTCTTTGTTCTGGTCGAAGGGTGCCACGTCGCATGCTGCAGTAAACCACAATGGCAGTCGAGGGTAGTTCCAATTCTGGAAGTCCACATTCTGAATCAGCTGCTCGTGAGCCAGCTGCTCAGCTCCTCCGTGGCCAGTGTAGTTCATGACGACAGCTCCGTCGTGCATCTGCTTGTCAACGTCTGCCTCTGCCGAAGGGTAATGGCTGCCTGTTGCCGTGGTCTCACGTTCGTAGGTGTCCAGATAAATACGCTTTATCAGGTATGACGGATACAGGCTTTCTGTCTGCTTTATCACTTCTTCTCCGTCTTGCATGTGCAGGTTGTTGTTTCCGTCGTCACATATGAAACAAAGCAGGTTTTTCCAGCTTCCCACCTCATCGTTACTCATATATCTGATAAGTTTGTCGACCACGCCTTTGGCCTCACTCATCGTGGTTGCGGGAATTCGTCCGACTCCAATGCGGGGACGGGCGTAGAGATTGGATGACACATTGTCATCAACTAGTGCGAAATAGTCCTCCATCACGTAGCTGCTGAAGGGGCTGACGGAGTTCTCCGACTCATAGCATAGAAGGTAGTCGTCCTGCGACTTACTGTGCAATGCGGATGTCACCATTCTATTGTCCCATACTCCATCGCCAAAAAGCAGAAGGTTCTTAGGTTTTGTGAGATCTGACTCCGCATTGTCGTATAGCATCTTCATGAAACGTCTTATGGCTGTGGCGTCGGGTGTTCCTCCTGAAAACTCGTTATAAATTTTCTCGACGTTGAGCACCGCACATTTGATACTGTCGTAGGTCACGTGTGCGTCTGCGAGGCGCTGCGCCTGGGATGTGAGACGATCACTTGCGGGAGTGACAATCACCAGATCTATGTTGGACATTGAGTGGAGATCCTGGTTCTCGACAGCACCCACGACTGTAGGGGTGGGGAAGGAGTATTCGGGATTGAACGCAACCAACTCCTCATTCTTCCAGTTTACCTCTATGGTGTTTTCGCTCGTGAAGGGAACAGCGAGGTATGTCGAATCCTCGGAAAGTGTTCCTGCAACGGCCTCGGGCTTTCTGCCCGGTGTGATTTTCCATATTACGGTGTTCGCTGGCGCCCCACCTATGTGGAACACAATGTCACCTTTTTGCGTGGGACGGAAGAGCACTCCTCCGTATGACAGTCGCAGTTTCCGCATATACCCAGCCTGAAGGAAGTCAAGGTGTCCCGACACTCCGCTCTCCCTGCTGTGTCTGAGCATTATGTTGCAGCTCTCAGGAGGATTCTTCTCAATGGTAAACTGTTTTCCAACAACCGTGGCTGCATTGTCGTTTTCATTCCTGGGTATATTTATGGAGCCCATGTCGTTCTGGGCTGCGCTCACATATAGCTCAGACGCAGACTGTCCAGCTGCCGCAAATTGTACGTACACCGTTGCGGGATAGTTGCTGTCTATACTTGAGAACGTCATGGTGTAATTGCGTGAGCTGCCGTTTTGGTAGTCGTAGCTCTCGAAAAACGTTCGTCCGGAGTTCATAAAGCTGAATCCGTCGTTCTCTATGAGCGCATGCTCAGGGAAAACGTCTGTTGATGGTGCGTCGTCAGCCACTTCGTAGCTGTAGGCCGGTAGCTCGGACGGCTCGCTTTTCTCTGTGAGGAAGTAATATTTATACAGTGAATATGGGTTGTTGGAATGTGTGAATGTCACTGCTTTGGAGCTGTTGATACTGCTGAGTGTCCATTGGGTTGTGCCACGCGCATAGAACACTACTTTCTCTGCGGTGTGGTGAAGAGGAAGTTCTTCAAGGTCGTCGTTGATGTTCTCGATTTTTGTGTCTGGCAGAAACTCCATATTCAGCCCATATAGCCTCACATTAGCCGGATTGCTGAATCCCATAGAGCGCAGGCTGCTGTTGGTTATCTGGTACAGACCGGCTTTCTCAACACGGATTTTAACCCATTTCCCCTCCGACAACATAGAGTTCGTGGCATATCTGGCCGTGTCGTCCTGGGCCTTGGATAATCCCGGCGACAACAATATCATTATCAAAAGTAAAATCCTGCGCATATATTTTTCTTTTTATTTTATTTTTAAGTTGAGTACTTCTCTCGTTCCTATAAAGCCTGTCAGCGTCTGTCCCTCTCTAACTGGTCCGACACCCACGGGTGTGCCTGTGAAAATGAGGTCGCCGGTCTTCAACATGAAGAAACGGCTCACGTAAGCTACCAGCCTGTCGATTGAGAACAGCATGTCGGCGGTATGCCCTTGTTGTACTGTTGTCCCATCGATGTCCAAGTGGAAATGTATGTCACCTTGCAACTTCCTCCATGTCTCCTCGCTGATATGTGTCCCACCTGTCTTAGATTCTTTCCTCTCTGGCTTCACGCCGGTGCATCCGTCAATATAAAACAGCTCTTCCTTTGGTATAAAAGTGCCTACAGCTGCTGATCCGTCGAATCCTTTGCATAGTTCCCAAGGCAGTCCGTCCTTGCGTAGTCTGGTCTGCAGGTCACGTGCCGTGAAGTCTATGCCGACCGTCACTGCATCGTAGTATCTGTGTGCATACTGTTCATCCACACTTCTGCCTGCCCGGTTGATGCGAACAACCAGCTCCGCCTCATAGTCGAAACGTTCGGCAAAGTCGGGCACAAAGAACGGCCGTCCCTCACGAAGCAGAGCTGAGTCGGGCTTTGAGAAAATGACAGGCTCCTGAGGAAGAAACGATTCCGACAACTCTTTATTGTGTGCGGCGTAGTTCATGCCGACTGCAAGGATTTTCATTGCTGGTGTTGTATTTAAGTTTTTGTTTAAACGTAATTCCTCAGAATTTACATCAGTCCCAACAGACGAAGTATATCGTTGAGGTTGGCGAATATGAGCAGTGCGAGCAGGATAAAGAATCCGACGTATTGTGCCCGCTGGAGGAATGTGTCGCTCGGTTTGCGCCTTGTAATTATCTCGTAGATACAGAACAGGGCGTGTCCTCCGTCGAGTGCCGGTATCGGGAGAACGTTCACCACTCCTAGCATGATAGAGAGCAGTGCTGTTAGTTTCCAGAATGCTTCCCAGTCCCATGTGGACGGGAATATGTTTCCGATTGTGATAAATCCACCAACGCTCTTTGCCCCTTTCTTTGTAAAGATATATTTGAGGTCGCTCACGTAGCTCGAGAGTTGTCTCCATCCATAAGCAAATCCAGCTGGTATAGACTCCAGGAATCCGTATTCTTTAGTCGTGGTTTTGTATTCAGGCATTTTGTTTACGAATCCCAGCGTTATGTCGTTTTTAAGATAAACAGCTGCGAGACGTGTGCTGTCGCCGTCGTTCAAAACCACTTTCACAATTCTCACTCTCACGCTGTCGGCGAAAGATGCGTCCTTGAGACGCTCGCGCATGATCATAAGCTGAGTGCTCAAGTCGTTAAAGTCTTTAATCTCAACGTCGTTGAACTTAGAAATACTGGCACCTTTTCTAAGGCCGATAAGGTCAGCCGGAGACCCCGGTACGATTGAGTCCACACACAGTGGCATGAGATAGTCGGCGAATTTTGGCTCCTCAAGCATCTCAAGCAGGTTGAGATCGCCAGGCAGAGCTATTTTCAATGTCTCACCGCCCCTTTTCACTGTCGCTTCTTTCGCAGTGGACAGCAGTCGGAGGCTTGACGGCTGCCATGCCTCAATGGTAGTGGTGTCAGCCTTTATTATCATGTCTCCGTCCTTAAATCCCAGTGCCTTTGCTTCCTGGCTGAATTTCAAGCCGTAGGTGATGTCCTCGCTCTTGACATATTGCTCTCCCCACACAAACAGCACCATTGAATAAATGATGAACGCTACGAGGAAATTCATGATTACACCTCCGAGCATGATCAGCAACCTTTGCCATGCCGGTTTTGTCCTGAACTCCCATGGCTTTGGGTCGGCGCTCAGCTTGCTCTTATCCTGTGTCTCGTCGATCATTCCGGCAATCTGTACATAACCACCCAGTGGAATCCAACCCACACCATATTCCGTTCCGTGGTATTCGTATTCCCCTTCATCATTCTTAGGCACCACCACGGGCTTTTTGCCTGTCAGGCGCCTGAACCATGGTGCGTATGTGCTGAAAAGGTTGAATTTATAGTCGAAAAAGAGATAGAATTTGTTTACACGTGTCTTAAAGAGTTTCGCAAACAAGAAATGACCACCCTCATGGAGGATAATCAGCAGTCCTAAAGAAATAATTACCTGTATAATCTTAATTAATACTACCATCGTAATAAATACAATTTACTATATACGGGGATTATGCCCATTTACAATTAATTAAATTAAAATTTATCTCAAACCAATTCTTGCCACTAATCCAGCCGCATAATTGCGGGCTTTGGTGTCTGTTTGCATGTAGGTGTCGAGTGAGCAGTCGTATGATTTCTCAATATTTCCCATCGTCTGCTCAATCACCTCCGCAATCTGGGTGAATCTGATACGTCTGTCGATGAATGCCCTGTTGGCAATCTCGTTAGCTGCATTCATGATACAAGCCATGTTTCCACCCTCGTCAAGTGCGTCGAATGCCAGTCGCAGACATCTGAACCTCTTAGTGCCGGGTTGTTCGAACGTGAGGTTCTGGATTTTTAGGAAGTCAGCGCGTCCGTAGTCGTTTGGCAGACGTTTTGGGTAGCTCAGTGCATATTGAATAGGAAGTCGCATGTCGGGTATTCCAAGTTGCGCTTTGACCACTCCGTCTTGAAACTGCACCATGGAATGTACGACCGACTGGGGATGTACCAACACCTCTATCTGAGATGCGGGTGTCCCAAAAAGCCAGTGTGCCTCAATCACCTCGAATCCCTTGTTCATCATTGATGCGGAGTCAATAGTGATCTTTGCTCCCATGTTCCATGTGGGGTGGGAGAGTGCCTGGTCTGGGGTGACATTCTCCAGCTCTGAATCATTGAATGTTCGGAACGGACCTCCAGATGCCGTAAGCAGAATCTTCTCTATTTTATTTCCCGGCTCCAGACATTGGAATATGGCAGAGTGCTCGGAGTCCACCGGCAACAGTGGAACTTGGTACTGATTGCACAGACGCGTAATGAGGTCTCCGGCAACGACCAAAGTCTCTTTGTTTGCCAACGCAATGGCTTTCTTTGCCTTGATCGCGCTGATAGTGGGCCGCAGTCCGGCAAATCCAACCATCGCGGCGAGTACTATGTCGATATTGGAATCCTCGACCACGTCGCATAATGCGGTGGCTCCGGCATAGACCTTTATAGGCAAGTCGCTCAGCCCTCGGCATACAGTGTCGTAGTGTGCCTCGTTGGCTATAACTACAACTTCAGGCTGAAACTCACGGGCCTGTTCAATTAGCAGCTCATAGTTGTTGTTGGCGGTAAGTACGTATGCCTCAAAGAGGTCGGGATGTTTCCCGATCACGTCTAATGCCTGTGTGCCTATTGAGCCGGTAGAACCTAATATGGCGATTTTTCTCATTTTTTAATTTATATTGGGTAAATCCCTTTGTTTATCAGATGCTTAGCAGACCGTCTGGGATGGACATTACGAGTGTCTTGCTATCATGGCCGATGTCTTCAATGAACTCATCGTGAGCCGGGATGAAGTGGGTCTTTCCTGATTCTGTGTCAACCTTGAAGAGCCAGTTCTCTGTCTGGTCATCAATATCTGTGATTGTTCCTATGACCGTGCCTTTTGTGTCTTTGACTGTGAATCCGATGAAGTAGCTAAGTGTCAGTTCATTACTTTCTGATTGGGCGGCTTTGTCACGCTCAAAACATACGTCGCATCCCACAAGCATCTGCGCCTTGTCGCTGCTGTCTATCCCTTCGAACTTTACTAAAGCGGAGTTGTCGGAACGGAAGCGAAGCTCCTCAATGAAAAACGGCACCAGTATTCCGTCAACACGGACAATAAGATATTCAGATTCTGTGGTATCGAAAATGTCGTCGCTGAATCTGAAAACCACTTCTCCTCTCAGTCCGTGGGGCTTGCTGATATATCCTATTTTATAAACCGCTTCGTCGTTGATCATTTATCTTTAGGGTACTTCTATAAATTATTTGTCATCTCTTGGGCATTCTATTTCACTTCGACGCTTTACGTTTCTTAGCGGCATCTTGGCTCTTTTACCTTGAATCACAGCTTGCTATGCTTCTGCGGCTGCAAGAACCAACCTGCTCGCTAATAAACTATAAATCATCTGAAGCTAATTTATAGAGCTACCCTTAAGGCTTGTTTTCTGTATTGGTCAAGGTCTTTTCTTCCAGACGGGTGATGTGAGCACCGATAGCGGTCAGTCGCTCCTCTATGTCCTCATATCCACGGTCAATCTGCTCTATGTTGCTGATGATGCTGGTACCTTTGGCATTCAGCGCCGCAATAAGCAATGCGATTCCTGCCCTGATGTCTGGGGATGACATTCGTGCGGCCCTGAGCTGGAATTTGTGGTTGTGGCCTATAACCACGGCTCTGTGTGGGTCGCAGAGAATGATTTGTGCCCCCATGTCAATCAGCTTGTCCAAAGTCGGATCGTAGCCATG
>JAZUMZ010000160.1:0-9178 GCA_045603885.1 Bacteroidaceae bacterium
TGTTGCATCGTTATTATAATGATGTTCCATAGAACAAGAAATATTAAAGTAATACTGGTTATCATTGCAATAATTATTGCAGTGACTTCTTTGTTGGCTTCTCATTTTCTAACTAAAGACCTGCAAGATGAAGAGTCAAAAAGTGTAGAAGTTTGGGCTGAAGCCATGAGATCACTCAATTCAGCCGACGAAAACACAGACCTGAATCTGGTTTTGAAGGTTATTAATGGCAACAACACAATTCCTGTGATTGTAATGGATCAGGACGGAAACGTACAAACCCACAGAAACATTAATAAAACATTTGGTGAAAATGAGGACTCTCTTTCCATTTTGAGTAAAATGGCTGAGACAATGAAAAAAGATGGAAATGTTATAAAAATTTATCTGGAAGATCAAAGTGAAGATGTTATTAATGAAAACAATGCGGAACTTAACGATTATATAGACTCAGCCAAAGAACACTCCTCATCAGTTACTATCATATCACCTCAAAGCCAACAACATGGAGATTATCTGGAAATCTGTTATGACGAATCAAAGATGCTTAAAAGATTAGCTGTTTATCCATATATACAACTATCGGTTGTTGTAATCTTTGTTCTGATTGCTATATTTGCTCTTTTCTCCATGATGAAATCAGAGCAGAATA
Organism: Bacteroidaceae bacterium; assembly: GCA_045603885.1. Classification (GTDB taxonomy): domain Bacteria; phylum Bacteroidota; class Bacteroidia; order Bacteroidales; family Bacteroidaceae; genus UBA3839. The sequence continues at coordinate 653 of JAZUMZ010000160.1, forward strand.
AAGTATGGGTCGGATTATCTAAAGAGACAGCACACCAATTGGGTACTCCCATATCGTCTCTCATGGCATGGTCGGCTGTCTTAAAGGAATCCTACCCTGAAGACGAGCTTATTCCTGAGATGGAGACAGACGTCAAACGACTTGAGCGTATTGCGGAAAGGTTCTCAAAAATCGGATCCGTCCCGGAGCCTGCGCCAGAAGACCTGTGCGAGATAATCAGAAGGGTGGTTGACTATATGGATAGAAGGACATCAAATAAGGTTAAGATATCATGTCACATACCCGACGAACCAGTAATTATAAACATAGTTGCCTCACTTTTTGAGTGGGTAGGTGAGAATCTATGTAAAAACGCTGTTGACGCAATGGCGGGAAGCGGAAAAATTGACATATACATTTTTGACAGACCAAAACAAGTTGACATTGAGGTTGTAGATAATGGTAGAGGAATACCTAAAAAAAACTTCAAATCGGTATTTAAACCTGGATTTACAACAAAAAACAGAGGGTGGGGATTAGGACTCTCACTAGCGAAAAGGATAATAGAAGAATACCATAAAGGCAAGATATATGTTAAAAGCTCTGAGATCGGCGTGGGAACAATATTCAGAATAGAATTGCCAAAATAACACACATATACAATATAAAATTTGCAATAAATATGAAAAAAACATTCATTTTAGTGAGAAAAACACAGGTTTTTTAGATTATATGAATTTTTTTTTGTAAATTTGCATTTCAAATGTGTGTTTAGACTTTTGTCTATAGTTATGAAGATGAGCAAGCATGTTATAAATCTTACTGATGCTGCTATAAACGGAGCTACGTTGGAATTGAACCTCAATGAGAAATTCTTTTCTGAAATGCAGAAGGATGTGGAAGGGGGGATAAGCCATGGAAACGTCAGAGCAGTAGCAGACTGCAGGAAGGTTAATGACGAGCAGTTCATATTCAACATACATGCAGAAGGTAATGTTTTCGTACCATGTGACAGATGTCTTGATGAAGTCGAATTGCGGATTGACACCAACCAGAAGATTATTGTTAAAATCGGTGACGAGGATATAGATGAGGGTGACATTTATGTTGTGGACAGAAAAAATCCCATATTGAATATCGCGCTTGTCGTTTACCAATTTGTTGTCATAAGCATTCCCATCAGGCGAGTTCACTTACCTGGAATGTGTAACGAAGCTATGATGAATAAACTGAGAATTCATCAAGTTGCCCGAAGCGACGATGGTATGACTGATAACGACAACGAAGAAGAGAACATTGTTGGTGACACAAGTCATTATGACCAACGATGGGATAAATTAAGAACATTATTAAACAAATAAATTAAATTTTGCAAAAATGGCACATCCTAGACGAAGACAATCTAAAACCAGAACAAGGAAAAGAAGAACTCATGACGGAGCTGTAGCTCCAACATTGGCAGTTTGTCCTAACTGCGGAGAATTCTATGTCTATCACACTGTTTGTGGCGCTTGTGGCTACTACAGAGGTAAAGTGGCGATAGAAAAGAACGACGCGATTTAATTGCAAATATTTACAGATGGAATGCGGAACTGCAATGTATTGTTTCGCGTTCCATTTCTTTCCTTTTACCATTCTTTAAGGATTTAATAACATATCCTCAAAAGTCCATTTTTTTATTATGGGAAAAATAAATGCCGTTATAACAGGAGTAGGCGGATTTGTTCCGAAATATATTCTCGACAATGATGAGATGTCAACTATTGTTGATACGTCAGATGAGTGGATAATGGAGCGCATCGGCGTTAAGACACGTCATATCCTCAAGGACGACGAGCGTCAGGGAGCTGGTGTGTCTTTCATGATGACCAAAGCGGTTGAGCAACTTCTTGAGAAGACCAAGGTTGATCCCGATTCTATCGAGGCCGTTATTTGTGCCACTTCTTCAGCCGACTATGTCCTGCCTTCGACAGCATCACTCGTAATTGGAAATACCGGATTGAAAAATGCCTTTGGATTTGACATGGAGGCAGCATGTGCAGGATTCCTGTATGCCATGGAAATGGGAGCAGGATTGATTTGCAGTGGAAGATTCAAGAGAATTATTCTTTGTGGAGGAGACTATCTGTCATATATGACAAACTACGAAGACAGGAACACATGTCCTATTTTTGGAGATGGTGCCGGTTGTGTTATGATGGAGGCTACAGAGGAAGAAGTAGGATTGATTGACAGCTATCTCAGGACAAACTCTTTCTATGACCCTCTTCATGTTGCAGACGGAGGCTCCGCAAACGGTGCTACACAGGAATCAGACAATCCACGCAGGAGAATGATTCACCAGGAAGGTCGTTTTGTGTTCAAACATGCTGTTACAAACATGTCGGATGCTGTTGAGCATATAGCGAAGAAACACAATTTGACGAATGATGATATTGCTTGGATTGTACCCCATCAGGCAAATATAAGAATTGAGGAGGCGGTAGCTAAACGCATAAACGTACCGACAGATAAAATTATGATTAATATTCAAAAATTTGCCAACACATCTGCCGGGACACTTCCATTGTGTTTGTGGGATTATGAGTCAAAATTGAAAAAAGGCGACAAATTAATCTTCACTGCATTTGGAGCTGGTTTCTCTTGGGGAGCATCCTACATGATCTGGGGATACGACGGAAGCAAATTCTCCAAGTAAACTGTAATTTTAACATACACCCGCGGAATTCGCGGATTTACGCACTTTCTTTGCAGAATCCGTGTAAATCCACGAATTCCGCTCTTTTAATTTTTTAGATTGGACTTTTTATAGTCTTAATGACATTATTATTCAAATGTACAAGTCAGGATTTGTAAACATAGTCGGAAATCCAAATGTCGGGAAATCAACTCTGATGAATTTGTTTGTCGGAGAACGCATATCAATTGCGACATTCAAGGCTCAGACAACAAGACATCGTATCATGGGTATTCTTAATGACCCTGATTGCCAGATAGTTTTCAGTGACACTCCGGGAGTTTTAAAGCCAAATTATAAACTCCAGCAATCTATGCGCAATTTTTCCGAGAGCGCTCTAATAGATGCCGATGTGCTCGTATATGTAACAGATCCTGTTGAGAAAGTCGATAAAAATTCTGACTTCCTTGACAAAGTAGCAAAGATTGAGGTTCCGGTGTTGGTTTTGATTAACAAAATTGACCTGACAGACGAGCCAAACCTGATCAAGCTGGTAGATGAATGGCATAACAGGCTTCCTAAAGCTGAGATAATTCCAGTATCGGCACTTGCAAAATTCAATGTAGATCCTGTGCTTAGAAGGATAAAGGAGTTAATACCTGAGAATCCGCCATATTTTGACAAAGATCAGCTTACCGACAAACCCGCGAGATTCTTTGTAAGTGAGATAATCAGAGAAAAGATACTACTGTTCTACGACAAAGAAATACCTTATTCCGTAGAAGTAGGAATTGAGTCTTTCAAAGAAGACAATAACCATATTCACATAAATGCGGTAATATACGTAGAAAGAGATTCCCAGAAAGGCATTATAATCGGCCATCAGGGAAAAGCCTTAAAAAAAGTAATGACAGAAGCCAGAAAATCTCTTGAGAAATTTTTCGGCAAGTCAATATACATAGAAACATTCGTAAAAGTGGATAAAGACTGGAGGGACTCAGAAAAAGAACTGAATCTTTTTGGCTATAATCCTGAATAAACTTAACCTTAACACAGATATGTCAAACCTTGTTGCTATAGTAGGAAGACCCAATGTGGGTAAATCCACACTTTTTAACCGTCTGACAAAAACTCGCCATGCAATTGTCAGCGAGGAAGCCGGCACAACCCGTGACAGACAATATGGTAAATGCGAATGGGGAAATAAGGAGTTCTCTGTTGTGGATACCGGAGGATGGGTGGTTAATTCTGATGATATTTTTGAGGAGGAAATCAGAAAACAAGTTACCATCGCAATTGAAGAATGTGATGTAATTTTGTTTTTGGTCGATGTGAACACAGGTATAACCGATCTTGACATGCAAGTGGCTCAGATTCTAAGAAAATCAAAACTACCTGTTTTCTTGTGCTGCAATAAAGTTGACTCCAATGAGCTTAGATACAGCGCTGCGGAATTCTATGCGCTTGGACTTGGTGAATTGTATTGTATATCTGCCCTTACAGGCAGTGGCACTGGTGATTTGCTCGATGACATTGTAAAGGCATTTACCAAGGACATGGATGAGGTCATAGAAGAGGAAATACCTAGAATAGCGGTTGTCGGAAGACCTAATGTCGGAAAATCATCACTGATCAATGCGTTTCTCAACGATCAAAGAAATGTGGTGACAGATATTGCCGGCACAACCCGTGACTCTATCTATACAAAGTACGATAAGTTCGGATTCAATTTTTATCTTGTTGACACAGCAGGTATCAGAAAAAAGAACAAGGTTAATGAGGATCTTGAGTTCTATTCTGTAATGAGATCTATCAGGGCTATTGAGAACTCTGATGTTTGTGTGTTGATGATTGACGCGACAAGAGGTATTGAGGGACAGGACATTAATATTTTCCAGGTGGTGCAAAAGAACCAGAAAGGAATGGTTGTGGTTGTAAACAAGTGGGACTTGGTAGAGGACAAGGACAACGAGTCAATCCGGTATTTTGAGAATGCGATTCGAAACAGAATGGCGCCTTTCACCGACTTTACCATTATTTTTGCCTCAGCTCTCACGAAACAAAGGATTTTCCGTATTCTTGAGGAAGCTCAGAAAGTTTACGAAAACAGAACTTTAAAAGTGTCAACGGCAAAACTCAACGAAGTGATGTTGCCCATTATCGAGGCCACGCCACCACCTGCTATAAAGGGGAAATATATAAAAATTAAATATTGTATGCAGATTCCTGGTACAAGAGTACCTTCTTTTGTGTTTTATGCGAATTTACCACAATATGTGAAAGACCCTTATAAACGGTTTCTTGAGAATCAGATCAGAGAGCACTGGAGTTTTAAAGGAACACCAATAAATGTTTACGTAAGACAAAAATGAGACTCTTTTGTTGTTTTATATTATCATGTCTATTAGTAGCATGCGGAAAAAACGACACAGACACGCTTCCTGAGCAATGGTCTGTCATGAGAACGGCATTTGATGAGATTAAGGCGGGACATTATAAGAAATATTTAACCTATGTTGACTCTTCTCAGATGACACCCTCACAAAAAAAACTGACAATTACCGCATTAAGGCAAAAGTATGATGGATTAGATACTGCGTCAGTTTATATTAGTTTCAGAAAAATCAATTCTATCTCAGAAGATACCGTAGAGTTATTCTACACCACACATATATCACCAACTGACTCTTCTTATTGCATGGATAGAATGGTGCGCAAAAGTGATAACTGGAAAATTTTGTTGTATTAAATTTCTTTAGCTATGGCAGAAATCAAATGTATCGGAATTGTTACATCAGGAAATGATGCGCCTGGTATGAATGCGGCTGTAAGGGCTGTCACACGCTCAGCTATATACAACGGGTTCCGTGTCAAGGCGGTATTTAGAGGATACAAAGGCCTGATAGACGGAGACATCCATGAGTTTAAGACACAAAATGTCAGCAGTATCATTCACCATGGAGGCACTATTCTCAAGTCATCGCCAAGTAAAGACTTCAAGTCAAAGGAAGGGCGTAAAAAAGCATACGAGAATATGCGGCAACAAGAGATGGATGCGCTTATAGTAATCGGTGGTGACGGGTCTATTCAAGGTGCGAGAATATTTGCACAGGAATATGATATTCCTTGTGTCGGTATTCCTGCTACAATCGACAATAACCTTTACGGCACCGACACAACTATCGGTTATGACACAGCACTGAACACAATAATGGAGTGTGTTGACAAGATTCGTGACACCGCCACTTCTCACGAAAGATTGTTTTTTGTTGAGGTAATGGGAGACGACGCAGGATTTCTTGCGCTTAACGGAGCCATTGCATCCGGATGTGAGGAGGCGATTATTCCATCAGTAATGACAAACGAAGATGAATTGACAAACTTTATTCACAACGGACTGAGAAAAACCAAGTCGAGCAGTATAGTCCTTGTCGCTGCAAATGAGAATGTTGGAGGAGCGCTTCATTGGGCCGACATCGTAAAATCAAAATATCCTGATCAGGATGTCCGTATTTCTATCCTCGGACATCTCCAGAGGGGTGGGACACCAACCGCACACGACCGGATTATAGCAAGCCGAATGGGCTCTGCCAGTATCGAAGCATTAAAAAAAGGTCTCCGAAACGTTATGATTGGAATCGACAATGATGAGATAGTTCATGTTCCATTCTCCAAAGTAATTAGAGAAAACAGACGTATAGATCATGATCTGTTGGAGATTCTCCACAATATCTCAATATAGCACCAATTTTTATTACATTTTGTTGTAAAATCCAATAAAAATGTGTAATTTTGCAGTCTTAAAACTTTGTATAATTTCATATCAATAATATAAAAAAAATGAAAAAAATCAATTTCAATGCCGGACCTTCGATTCTTCCAAGAGAGGTAATTGAGGCAACGGCAAATGCATGTCTGGATTTTAACGGATCTGGACTGTCTCTTATGGAGATTAGCCACCGTGCGAAAGATTTTCAACCTGTTGTGGATGAGGCCGTTGCACTTTTCAAGGAGTTGCTGGATATACCACAAGGATATTCCGTGATTTTCCTCGGTGGAGGTGCCAGTCTGCAATTCTGTCAGGTTCCTTTTAATTTCTTGGAGAAGAAAGCGGCATATCTTAACACTGGCGTGTGGGCAAAGAAAGCAATCAAAGAGGCAAAACTGTTTGGAGAGGTCGTAGAGGTGGCTTCATCGGCAGAGGCCACATATACTTATATACCAAAGGATTTTACTGTTCCAGCTGATGCGGATTATTTCCATATCACCACAAACAACACTATATATGGTACTGAAATCCGCAAAGAGCTGGATTCGCCGGTACCGTTGATCGCCGATATGTCGTCCGATATATTCTCACGCCCCATTGATGTGAGCAAATACAATTGTATTTATGGTGGTGCACAGAAGAATCTTTCAATGGCTGGTGTCACCTTTGTTATTGTCAAGGAAGATGCTCTTGGCAAAGTGTCACGTCCAATACCGACAATGCTTGACTATCGTACACATGTTGACAAGGGTTCTATGTTCAACACGCCACCGGTTGTGCCTATCTATTGCGCATTGCAGAACCTGAAGTGGATCAAAGCAAACGGCGGTGTTACTGCTATGGATAAGCGTGCAAACGAGCGCGCGGCTATTCTTTATGACGAGATTGACCGCAACAAACTGTTCAGAGGAACTGTTGAGACAGAGGACCGTTCTGTAATGAACATTTGCTTCGTAATGAATGATGACTACAAAGACCTTGAGGCAGACTTTATGGCTTTTGCCACAGAAAAAGGCATGGTAGGCGTTAAAGGCCATCGTTCTGTTGGTGGATTCAGAGCTTCTTGCTATAACGCAATGACTGTGGATGGAGTCAAGGCCCTTGTTGCAGCTATGCAAGAGTTTGAGAAGGCACACTAAGTTGAATACTAAAAACTTACGACAATGAAAGTATTAATAGCTACAGAAAAACCATTTGCACCGGTTGCTGTAGAGGGTATAAAGAAAGAGATTGAGGGTGCAGGATTTGAGCTTACGCTACTTGAGAAATATACTGATAAATCCCAGCTCCTTGAGGCGGTTGCCGATGCAAATGCAATCATAATCCGTTCTGACAAGATTGATTCAGAGATTCTGGATGCATCAAAACAGCTGAAGATTGTGGTAAGAGCCGGCGCAGGTTATGACAATGTGGATCTGGATGCAGCCACAACTCATGGAGTTGTTGTTATGAACACACCCGGACAAAACTCAAATGCCGTTGCCGAGTTGGTTTTCGGATTGCTGGTGTATGCAGTCCGCAATTTCTATAACGGAAAAGCTGGAACAGAGCTGATGGGTAAGAAACTGGGTATTCTTGCATTCGGTAATGTAGGACGTAATGTTGCTCGTATCGCCAAAGGATTCGGAATGGATGTTTACGCATACGATGCATTCTGCCCTGCAGATGTAATTGAGGCGGCTGGCGTTAAGGCTGTTAAGAATCAAGATGAGCTTTTTGAGACATGTGATATTGTCAGTCTCCATATTCCAGCCACATCTGAGACAAAACAGAGCATAAACAAGGGTCTTGTCAGCAAGATGGGCAAAGGCGCAATCGTTGTCAACACAGCTCGCAAAGAGGTAATCAATGAGCCTGAGCTTATTGAGCTAATGAAAGAGCGTACTGACATAAAATATATCACCGACATAAAACCCGACGCTGATGATGAGTTCGCACAGTTTGAGGGACGTTATTTCTCAACACCCAAGAAGATGGGAGCTCAGACAGCTGAGGCCAACATCAACGCCGGAATTGCCGCAGCAAAGCAGATTGTCTCCTTCTTCAAAGAGGGATGCACAAAGTTTCAGGTAAATAAGTAAATTTTCATGTATATAAAAAA
>JAZUMZ010000161.1:0-4142 GCA_045603885.1 Bacteroidaceae bacterium
TGATAGTGTAAAGGCAGATGACGGCATACTGATACACCTTGCAACAGAGGAATACCAGCATCTATTTGACTGGCAGCGTGTTCGTAAGGAAGTCCGTATTATACAACCATTGTTCTATGTAAGGAAAGGGAATGACTTGAAGATCCAGGCTGTTTGGGCTAAGACATGCCGGGGAGCAATGACGAGGTTCATCATAGAGAATCGCATCAGCAATCCCGACGACCTTGCCGCTTTCTTATACGAAGGCTTTGAATATGAACCGGCATTAGGAGAGCCGGATTATCCACACTTCATCAAGCATTAAGGAAACCTTTTTTGACCAAAAATGGGCATAAAAACAATGTGTACAAATAATTCAAATTTGCACACATCATTGATTTTCAACAACTTAGCGGATTTATCGCCGCCTAATACTCATCCTCGTTGAAAACTTGGCTCTTAGCTGATTATCAGCAACTTAGACCATTCTTAACTATTTTTAGCCAAATAAACTTCGCGGTCTGAGGCGGTCAAAGGCCATTCGTTGGAGGTTTTGACAAACTAATTCTTCCTTAAAGTGAAATCTACTTGCAGTCCGCCATCGTCGGCTGTTCTAACTGCGATTTGTCCCCCATGCAACAGGACGGCATTCTTTACGATAGCAAGTCCGAGACCTGTGCCTCCAAGAGCGCGACTGCGACTTTTGTCAATGCGATAGAAACGTTCGAAGATGCGCGGTAGATGTCCCTCAGGCACACCTATGCCATTGTCGCGGAAAGTGAAAGTCCAATAAGAGCCTTTATCTTCGGCAAATACTTCTATCGTTGTACCTTCACCGGCATAGTTGTACGCATTGTCAAAAAGATTGCGGAAAATACTGTAGACAAGCGACCAGTTACCTTGGATGCAGATGTTTTCTGGCAGGTAGTTGAGGATTGTCATCTGTTTTGTTTCTGCTTCTAACTTGGTTTCCTCTATGATGTCGGCCACGATTTCCGACACATCCACACGCTCTATCGCCAGCACCTCTGGAGCGAAGTCCATGCGGTTCAGCGTGGAAATGTCTTGCAGCAGAGCAGTCAGTCGGTGGGCCTGAGCATTGGTGCGCTGGATGAACTTCAACTTCGTCTCGTCCGTGAGACCTGGATTATTGAGGATGGTGTCGGTATAGCCGAGAATGCTGGCCACGGGAGTCTTCAGTTCGTGGGCGATATTCTGTGTCAGCTGACGACGCATCTCACCCTGCTTAGCCAACTGCTCGCGACTGATGCGATCGTCCATCCGCTTGGCATAGCGGTATAGCATCCAACCCAACACTAGCATCACCACAAAGGAGAAAATGAGCAGATGCCAGTCGCTCACTTCGTCGAAGGGCTGTAGGAAGTGTTTGTCGTAGTCTTCGAACAGGATGAAGATGATGGCATAGACGAGAAAGATTCCCATCACACAGGCCCACATCCGTTTTCCTTCACTCAATTTCTTCATCCCTTCATTCTTTCATTTTTCGAAACAGTACCCAAACCCTTGTCGAGTTAGAATACACGATGCGTAGTTGCCCAACTTCTTGCGCAGTCGGGTGATGTTGGCATCCACTGTACGCTCGGTTACAATCACATCGTCTGGCCACACGCTTTCAAGCAGTTCCTGACGGGTGAAGACCTGTCCTCGATGGCTCAGCAATAGTGTCAACAGGTCGAACTCCGTGCGGGTGAGTTCTACCGCATCGTTGTCAATCGTAAACGTCTTGCTGCTTTGGTCAACCGCCAATCCTTCATATTGCAACAGTTTTGTCTGGGGCTGGTTTCGCTTCAGCACAGCACTTACCCTCGCCACCACCTCACGCACAGAAAAGGGTTTCGTCACGTAGTCATCGGCTCCGAGACCGAAGCCCTGCAGCGTGTCGTCCTCTGTGTCTTTGGCCGTAATAAATATAATAGGTATATACGCCGTCTGCTCGTCACCTTTCAGCCGCCGTGCCAGTTCAAAGCCCGACAGGCCAGGCATCATCACGTCGAGCAAAAGCAAATCGTAATGTCCAATACCTTTACTAATGGCCTCTTCAGCCGAATAGGCCACATCAGCATCGTAGCCTGTCGAAGTCAGGTTGAATCGCAGTATCTCACATAAGTCCTGCTCATCATCCACTATCAGTATTCTCTTCTTGCCCATTACTTAAAAGTCACTCTGTTGGCAATTTTGTTTTTCTTCACCCACGTCTCATATCTGTCATAGAGTGTCTGCGGCTGGTCGTTGTACCAACCATAGCCGTTACGTCGCTCATAGCCTATCTCCTGCAGGCTGCGCTTGGGCTGTCCGTCGCGATCACAAAAGAATGGTTCGCCTTTCTCCAGATCGTAATAACGTGCCCACAGAGGCTTGGCAGCACTATCCTCCACCAAGCGAATGTCCGACTTGCCATCGGCCTTGTATTTCTCCAGTCGGAATCCTGTTATCTTGTGCTCGTCGAACCATTTCATGGCACCATTGACAGCACAGACGATGCGCTCGTCGGGCTTGGGAATCTGCATCAACAGGAACGTCAGGTTAGCACTCTCCTGCGTACAGAACGACGGCAGTTCGTAGGCCCTGGCCTTGGCGGGCAGCAGCGTCTCGCGATCGTGCTGCTGACACCACACCGTAGGTTCACCATTGACCACGATTTGCGTAGCGAGAATACAGTCGATGCCCTTGTCGAACGCCTTGGCTGTCCGCTCCCGCATTTGGTCATCAACAAGTCCGTTGTTATAAGGCTCAACGTCCTTTATCACGTCACGGAACACCTTGAGCACATTGACAATGGCATTGTCGTTGTAGGTGATGTGCACCTGATACTGGCGGTTCTTCGGCCAGAACTGGGGCCATCCACCATTGTCATATTGTCCGCTGAGCAGAAACTCCATCGCTTTGCGGAAGGCATCGCGATAGCGAACATCTTTCGTCTGCTGATAGAGCCGTGCCAGAAACACCATCTGCATCGTCGTGGCCTTGTTGTCGATAGTAGAATCGTCGAGGCGCGTCTTCTGCAGTTTCACGCTGTCCTGCTGTTCCGCCGTCAGCGGCATCACCATATTAACATTCTTGGGCCACCCGCCAGTATCACGCTGATACAGCAATAACTGGTCACCTACCCTGCGTGCCTCTTCCGTCTGGAAGTAGATGCTGTCTTTCCGTTGCAACACTTCATTGTTCGACTTCGTCTGCGCTAGAATGTTCAGGCTACCGCTCAATGACATAATAGTCAGCATTAGAACGAATTGGATTGTTCTCATTTTCTTTATACTAAACGTTCACGAGTGCAAAGGTACGAATAATCTGTGAGAATTATGCTATCCTAACTTGATTTTTTGTCGCGTCAGAACAACAGACAGGAGCATCGAGAGGACGAGGACACCGAAGATGACGGCTAGGCTGACGGGTGTGGGCACTTCTATGTGGGGCATGTTGAGCTTGAAGCCCAGCAACGAGCCGAATGCGTTGATGAACTCGTTCATCGCTAACAGCATCTTTATGCCAACGAAGATAAGGATGACGCCGAGACCGTACTTCAGATATGTAAAGTATTTGGCAATAGCTGCTAGCGCGAAGTAGAGGGCACGGAGGCCGAGGATGGCGAAGATGTTAGAAGTAAGTACAATGAACGGGTCGCGGCTGACAGAGAAGACTGCGGGGATGCTGTCCACGGCAAAGGCAACGTCGGTTGTCTCAATGAAAAGCAGGGCAACGAAGAGCGGCGTGGCCATGCGCTTTCCGCTTTCGATGATAAAAAAGCGGTCGCCGTGCATCGTGTCCGTCACAGGATAGACTTTCCGAAACCAGCGCACAATGATATTTTGCGAGGGATCAGTTTGCTCATTATCATCGTGCATAAACATCTTTCCTCCCGTATAGAGCAGGAACAACCCGAACAAACCCAGCACCCACTCGAACTGCTCGACCATTGCTGCGCCGGCGAAGATAAAGATGCTTCTAAGCACTAGTGCGCCGAAAATGCCCCAGAAGAGTACTTCATGCTGATACTTCCGCTCAATGCCGAAGAACGAGAAGAGCATGAGGAACACAAAGAGGTTGTCCATCGACAGCGACTTCAAGTCGGATCGTAGCCATGTCGTTCTGTGAGCCAAGGAGTTGTAGCTAAGTGTTGTCTTCCTAAGACCCTTGGCCTC
>JAZUMZ010000162.1:0-2231 GCA_045603885.1 Bacteroidaceae bacterium
AGCAAAGATTAAAAGGCATAATCTAATTATGAAAGAACTATTCAAAGGCGTATCGGGATTTACTTTAGAGGTTCATGATAATCTGATAAGAGCAAAATATGTGAAATTCAAACCGAAGAAGCCGTCAAGATCATTGGAAGAATATGGATTATCAGATGAAGACATAAATGACAGTGAGATAGATACAGTATTATTAGTTCGATAATCTTAAAGTTGTATCGTAGAAATATGAAGAATTTTATAATTTCAATACTTTTATTAGCTGCATTTTCAGCTTGTACCTTGTTCCCGCAGGAGGTAACCGTAACCTGTTGATTATATGCCGATACGGCTACTTTGACCTTCACCCATTTGGGTGAAAATCCACGAAGGTGCTCTACCCTTGCGGTCAGAAAAAAGTGCAAGCTACGGGGTGAGAAATTCCCCGGAAAGCTTGCACATGTCAGATTTTTTTCGTACCTTAGCGCCGTCAAACAAACAAGACACGGAATTCTAACATGGCGACAAAGGTACAAATAAAATCCGAGAAGATGACCGCGTTAGGCGGGATTTTTTACGTGCGGAGCGAATATAAGGCGTCAGGAATGGCCAAAGTGATAGATGGCGGGCTTGGAAGCCGCACCTCCCGCAAAGACGGCTACAGATGGAGCGAGGTGATTCCTACGCTTTGGTCTGCGGCCCTGTGCGGCGGTGACTTCCTTGAGGATGTGAATGAGACAGGCAAGACGCTGCGGCTGGCTCCGGATGCCCGCGTGCCGAGTGCCGACACGGTTGGCCGCGCCATCAAGGAGCTTGCCACCGACAGCATCGAGTACACCTCCAAGGCCGGCAACACATACGCCTTCAACCCCTGCGAGAAGCTTAACGGCCTGCTGCTGGACGTGACGATGCAGCTGGGGCTGCTGAAGAGCGGCCAGGCGGTGGACGTGGACTTCGACCACGTGTTCACCGCCTGCAGGAAGGCCGACGCCAGATACTCATACAAGAAGGATTACGGCTACTTTCCCGGCGTGTACTCCATCAATGGGCTGATTGCCAGTGTTGAGAACCGCGACGGCAACACACCCGTGACGTTCCATCAGGGCGACACCCACCAGCGCTTCTTTGCCAGGATGAGGGAGAGGGGCCTGGAGGTGGACATGTACCGCGCCGACTGCGGCTCGTACACCGAGGACGTGGTGCGCAGCATCTACCTGAACTGCCGGCACTTCTACCTCCGCGCCGCCAACAGCCAGGAGCACTATGCACAGATCCAGGGCATAGAGGACTGGGAGGAGGTCGAGATCAACAACGAGAAATGCGAGGTGGCCTCGGTGAAGTTCACCTCGTTCATGCAGTACTACGGTCTGCGCATGGTGGTCCAGCGCACGAAGGCAAAGGAGGAGGACGGCGACACGCCCGACATGTTCGGCGAGCGCTACGTCTACCGCTGCATACTCACTGACGACTGGGAACAAAAGGAGAAAGACATCATAGAGCTTTACAACAAGCGTGGCGGCAGGGAGAAGGACTTCGACGTGCTGAACAACGACTTCATGTGGAAGCACCTGCCCTGCTCCTACCTGAAGGAGAACGCCGTGTTCATGATACTCATGGCCATGTGCAAGAACTTCTACACCTACCTCATAGCCAAGCTTGCCGCACTGTTCTTCGGCCTCAAGCCCACCAGCAGGCTGAAGAGTTTCGTCTACCACTTCATCACCGTGCCTGCCAAGTGGGTGAGGAAGTCCCGCACATGGCAGATCAATTTCTATACCAACAGGCCATACGACAAGCTTCAGTTCCTGTAGCCCACTCATCTTCGAGGGAAACGCATCCAGAAGCCCGTGGGGGTAAGGGGGCGTTGTGGGCTCGTGGAAGCCGTCCAAGCCCTCCACAATCGTTTTTTGCGCACGCGCACGATAAAAAACTATTTGAAACAGCCAAAAGAAAGTTCTGCGGAATTAAGGAAATACGAGAATACAACGTGGCTAGTCGCTTCTCATAAGAATCATCTTCGTCCTTCTTCTTATTGCCAGTTTTTGAGTCACCATCATCTGTAGGTGGGGTGTCAACATCTCCTAAGTCAATGTCATCTTCCCCTTCTTCCTGAGTTGGCTTCACCTTCAAACCACCTCTCGAACCTATTGGTTGCTGCCGCATGATTTCATCCCTCAGTCCCTCAATATCGAGCAGAGAACGATCTACAGGAATATCCATCGCCTCGTCAAGCACACTCCTTTCGCTGGAAT
>JAZUMZ010000163.1:0-4174 GCA_045603885.1 Bacteroidaceae bacterium
AATTTATAAGCATCACGATAAATGATATGCCTATTCTTTTCATTCTTAAAAGATGTTTGATTGGTTGACACTAAAATACTTGATAACAATCAGAGCCATTTGTTTGATAAAGAATCTTGTACTAATATCTTAGTAGAACAAGTGAGAAGCGAGATTAATACTGATGATGTTTCATGATTAATCTTTTGATTCATCAAAAGATCCGTTACAGATGTCGAAGAACTTGTTGAAGTAGGCTTTGAGTTTGTCGATTACTGTCTGGATTTTTCCCTGCCGGTTTGCAGAGGGGTCAAATGGATTGAGCGGTGGCATAATGCCGTCCAGCTCAATGCCTCCTTCAGGTACATAGCCTCTCTCAAATGAGTTTTCTATGAACTCAACAGCCTTTTCTTTCCTGAGGTTTTCCTCTTCTATGATTTGATCAAACTCCTCTTGTTTCCGGATGTTCACATATTGTTTCCATTCCTCATCCACCTTGCTGTCAGGAGAGAGTTGGTCGATGAATTGCTCTATGAGCGTTTTCTTGTCTCGCAGGTCCGGGCTGGAGTCGATTGCTTTCTGAATCTTAATTCGAAGTTCGACAGCAGAATCTTTGCCCTCCTTATATTTTTCCACGAGGAAGAGGATATAATCGATGTTTACCTCCACTTGTTTGACAAGCTCCATCTCAAACACGATGTCATCGCAGATGTCTTCCTTCTCTTTCTTCTCGCTACGGTATTTGTCTGCCAGGTCGAGGTAGATGCTTGTGTAGTCCTGCACATCGCGCTCGCTCATGATGTCAGCTTGTTCAAACTGGTCAAACGAACTAAGCAGGTTACGCATCTTCAGGATTGTTCCGAACAGTTTGATAAACTCCTTCTCGGCCTTTTCTCCGAACGGCATTTCCCATGGTGAAACTTGTGCCTTCAAGTCGCTCACACATTCCACATATCCTTTTACGTGTTTGCCCTCGTCGTCGATAAATCCGTTAAAATAATCCTCAAACGGGCGTAAAATAGAAATGCCCCTTGCGTCCTTGTTACCGAACAGAGCCATGCATTTGTTTGTCGTCTCTTCAAGATTTCGGAAGCATACGATGTTCCCGAACGTCTTGATCGCGTTCAGGATTCTGTTCGTTCTGCTGTATGACTGCAATAATCCGTGGTATCTCAGGTTTTTGTCAACCCATAATGTGTTAAGCGTGGTAGCGTCAAATCCTGTAAGGAACATATTGACCACAATAAGGATGTCAATCTCACGGTTTTTCATTCTCCACGACACATCCTTGTAGTAGTTCGGGAACTTGTCTGCCGACGTGTCGTAGTTTGCTCCGAACATTTGGTTGTAGTCTTGTATAGCCTCTTCAAGGAAATCACGGCTTGACTTGTCTAATCCGTCTGTACTGTCGCTGTTTTCATCCTCCTCACCGTCAGGTACTTCTTCGTTTGCCCCATAGCTGAAAATAGTCGCAATTTTCAGTTTCTTGTTTTCCGGCAGTTCTTCTATCAGTTTTTTCAGCTCATTGTAATAGAGTCTTGCGCATGGTATGCTCTGCACTGCGAAGATGGAATTAAATCCGTTCAGCTTTGTGCTAACCCTAACCTCTTCCACTTTTTTCTGTTTATCTTTAGCCACCTGCTCCACATTCTTTAGCTGGCTGAAAGAATATACCTTGCTTCTTTTCGTCTGCTGGTCGAAATGTTCGAGGATATATTGTGCAACATTATGAATACGACGCGGGTCTTGCAACGCATCCTCACGCTCTATATCCCACACCTGGCTGTTCTCGATATCTTCCTTCTCCTTAATGGTTTTAACGTAAACCACCCGGAACGGCAGTACGTTATGGTCGCGTATAGCATCTACGATGGTATAAGCATGTAGTTTGTCACCAAACACATCCTCCGTCGTCTTGAACGTCTTGCTTCCCGACGATATGTTTTCCGTAAAAATTGGTGTGCCGGTGAATCCAAATATGTAATATTTTTTGAACCGTTTTGTGATGGCTTGGTGCATCTCGCCGAACTGAGAGCGGTGGCACTCATCGAAAATCATGACAATCTCTTTGTCGTACACCTTATGTTGCGGGTTTTTCTTGACAAAAGTCGCCAGCTTCTGGATTGTCGTTATGATTATCTTGCTGTTGTCTTCAAGTTGCTTTTTAAGAATGCTTGTAGATGTGTTCCCGTTAGCCGCCCCCTTCTGGAATCTGTCGTATTCCTTCATCGTCTGGTAGTCGAGGTCTTTGCGGTCAACCACGAAAAGTACTTTGTCAATGTAATCCAGTTTTGTGGCGAGCTGTGCCGCCTTAAACGAAGTCAACGTCTTCCCCGAACCAGTAGTATGCCAAATAAATCCGCCAGCCTCTTTCTTTCCATACAGTTTTTTGTTGTGTGCTATCTCTATTCGGTTAAGCAGCCTTTCTGTAGCCGCAATCTGATAAGGACGCATAACCATCAGCACCTTTTGTTCGGTGAGAACGCAGAACCGAGTGATGATGTTCAGCAGCGAGTGACGGCTCAGGAACGTGGCGGTGAAGTCCTCCAAATCATTTATCACGTTGTTTTCCGCATCAGACCAGTAACTTGTGAACTCAAACGAGTTGCAGGTTTTCGGCTTTCCTGTTTTCTGCTTGGAAGACTCTTTTATATGGCTTTGCCTGGTTGTGTTGCTGTAGTATTTGGTGGTAGTGCCGTTTGAGATAATGAATATCTGGACATATTCAAACAAGCCGTCACCAGCCCAGAACGACTCGCGTCCATATCGGTTGATTTGGTTGAACGCCTCTTTGAGCTTTACTCCACGGCGTTTCAGTTCTATATGAACCAGAGGCAGACCATTCACGAGAATCGTGACATCGTAGCGGTTTTTATGTGTGCCATCCTCCACTTTATATTGGTTTATTACCTGTGTGGAATTGGCGTGTATGTTTTTCGTGTCAAGCAGTTTTATGTTGCGCTGCGTCCCGTCATCAAGAACAAAAGCCTTGATATTATCTTTTTGTATCGTTTTTGCCTTGTCTTCTATATTCTGTGCCTCACCTGCTATTTCTTTCTTATAGAACCGTTCCCATTCTTTATCCGTGAAATGATAGTTGTTCAGGTTTTCCAGTTGCACACGTAGATTGTTGACAAGTTGTTGCTTGTCATGAATCTGCACATATTTGATGCCCTGCCTGTCAAGTCGTTCGATCATTTCCTTCTCAAGGTCTTGCTCTCTCTGCCATGTCACCTCTCTTGCAATAATAGGCCTCTCATAATGAGCCACCACGGTTGACTGTGTGTTCTGTGATACTATGTCGTATTGCTCTGTCATATATGGTTATTATAATCTTCAGTTAGTTTTCCTGTTCATAATAATATGAGTAATCTATGCCCTTAATGAATGTCTCTCGGTCGTCAATCTTGTCGGTCAGTGCATTGCGGAGGAGTACCTTGATGGCTGTAGCATCGGTGGTGCTCCGGCGCATGGCCGCCAAATAGTCTTTCTTGTCTATCTGGCTCCAATCTACGCACATCCTCATGCGTTTCTTGAATATCAAGTCGAGCCAGATTCGAGTCGAGCGACCGTTGCCCTCCATGAAAGGGTGTGCCACGTTCATCTCCACATATTTGTCTGCAATCTCATCGAAGGTTGTCTCAGGCATTGCTTCAATCTGCCTCAGGTTCTGCCTCAGGTATTCCGCTCGGCAGAACAGTGTGCCGTCCTTCCATATCGTCTTCGTGCGTATCTGTCCTGCAAAGTCATAAAGCCCACCGAAGAGGTAGGCATGAATCTGCTGCAAGCACTCCACCGTACCCGGTTTCATGCTGTCGAGCAGTCCGCTCTCTATCAGTGTGTAAGCTTTCTTTTTGCTTTGTCCGTCGATGCTGTTGTCGCTATACACAAACCAGTCGAGAAAAGTATGTGCACGGTTATTGGGAAAATGTTTTGCCAATGTCTGTACGCCCTCTGAATCCATAGCGTCAGCCACACGTAGTTTCCCGTCAGGAGCCTGAAACTTGAACTCGTGAGTGACACTCACGAGTTGAATAGAATCCTTAATGAACTTCTTTTTCAGCCAACGCCAGTAGTTGCCTGCCTTCACGTAGTCATCTTCATCATTTATAGCTCGCACGATGTCTGTAGCAGAGAACCACCACTTGCTGTGATCCTCGTCCCACACGGCCCGCACCTCACGGTCGTTGAAAAA
>JAZUMZ010000164.1:0-2639 GCA_045603885.1 Bacteroidaceae bacterium
TCATTTTTCCCATGTTTTAGTTATTGTTCTTCTTGTTACCTTCTTCTCACATACACCTTGTGGGTTCTGCTTCCTTCGTAGGTGATGCCGCTTTCGGGGTCGTTGCGGAAGGCTTGCAGTTCCAGGGTGGCAGCTGTGCGCGACAGGCCGGTCAGCGATACGTATTGCGCAATGTTCATGGTCGCGTGCTTGTCCAGATAGTCCAGGGCGAGGGCCAAACGCTCTTCACGGGTATATTTCTGCTTGCGGATGCGTCGGGTGCCACCGCGTGTCAGGGTACAGTTGTAGTTCGTGTCGCGGACAAGTTTCTTGTCCGGCCGGAAATATACGTCCGTCACCTGCAGGCTCTGTGCATTGAGGCTTGGTTTTCCATCGTCCAGTCCGTCCATCTCCTTTCCCCGTTTCAGGCCGATGCCGGCACGGAAAGTGCCCAGTCCGTCAATCGTCACGCTGTGCCCCAGTGCCATAGCTATCGCCATCTGGTGCGTGATGTGTTTCAACACACTTTCAACATGTTTCGTGATGAACGGGTCAGCATTCTCCAACCATTCCAAAAACTGCTCGTGCGTGAAGTGCAGATTGCGCTTCATGCGGTAATAGACTTGCTTCTCGCCTGTGTCATTCAAGTCCACAATTTCCTGTTTGATATACTCTGCCATATAGATATTAAGATTAAAAGTTGATTTGCTTGTATGCAAAGTTAATAAAACTTGCTGAAAAATCAAAATCGCTTTGCATGAAATTTTAATCATCGTCGATGTTTATATAATCATCGACGATGACTATGTGATTATCGACGATGTTTATATAGTTATCGTCGATGATTAAACTTTTCTCTTTAGTCAGATAAAAAAAGCAAGAGATAAACCGATTTTAGAGTGCGGCAAATCGGATTTATCTCTTGACTGTTATGGGAAACGGTTCACCTGATTACTCAGCAGACTTTACCTTCACCCCAATCATGCGCCAGCAATCGTCCGGTTTGTTCTCCTCTTCGTAGTAGCTGAACGAGGCTGCATTGGCCGGTAGGGCAGGGAAGTGAAGGGTAAATTCCATGACATTGCTTTCGGGTGTGTAGCATCTTTTGTTGAGTGTGATGTTGGATGCCGAGCGGATGGGCAGTTTCTCATTGTCGTCGGTGATGAGGTGCGACTCGTCACTGATACGGAACCATTGGCTGGAGGGATAGAACACACGGAAGGTGACGGCCGTCTCCTTGTCTGTCAGTTCCACACGGCGGATGTACATCGTGCTGATATGCTCTTCGGCCACTGTGGGATAGTCGATGATGCACTTGTCTCCTTCGGTGTGGTAAGTGGGTTGCTTGCCGTCCTTTTCCATATTCAGCAGAACGAACGGTTTTAAGAGCCCCTTTGCGTAGCCACCTTTGTATGCTATCACCTTTCCTTCGGGTGAAACAAGGAAGTAGTCGGGAATGCCCTGTACACCGAAGCGGGCAAAGATGCCGTTGTCCTTCTGTAGGTCGTTCCAGTTGTGCCACGTGATGTTGTACTTAGCCGACGCTTTCTTCCAATGCTTTTCGCCATCCTGACTGATGCTGACCACCTCCAATGAGTCTGCCATCTGTTCGGAGAGTTCCTTCAGTTCTGGAAAGCTCATGATGCAAGGGCCGCACCCGCAGCTCCAGAAGTCGAGGAGGAGAAACTTTCCTCGCAGTTCCTGCAATCGGTGAACATTTCCTAATGTATCTTTCAGTTCGATGTCTTCGGGAACCATGTCCTCAACCTTAACCACCTGGGGAGGGAAGAGGTTGTTGGCGATGCTCTGACCACGATAGGTCGCTCTTAACCGATTGTCCACACGCTCATAGAACTGTATGCCACGGGCGCGTACCACAGTGTCGCCTTTGAGTTTGGATTCCAACGATAGTCCATACAGACGTTCCATCCACGCCTCGTCGGGAGTCATTGTTTCAAGCAATGCTTCTTCTTTGGCACTCAAAAGTTTGTAGGTGCTGTCCAACTGGTTCGCCAATTCTCTGCGTCGAACTTGTATCTGCTTTCGCTCTTCGCTTGATGGACGTTGTTTCCCGTCACGTCCGCCTTGAAGTCTCATCGTCAGTGGATAGTATTCCATATAGATTTGGTGTAGCAGACTCCGTTCAGCTTGTGCAGCCTTACGGAACTGGTTTTCTGTTTTCTGCACAGCCACATTGCTCTTTATCTGCCAAGCAGAGTGGTCCAGTCCGTTGCCCATAATCCGAATTTTGGCACCAGGTTCAATCCAGAGGAAATCAGAAGTCTGGAGTCCGATGTCGTAATTGCTGATACTTGCCGAGTGGACTTCCTCAATTTCTGTCTCCACCTCAAAACGGAACTTCCCGCCTATTATCGTGTCTGTATCGATGCGGCTTCCCAAGTTCCCATCTTGTTCATAAAGGTCAATGACCAAACTGTCCGGCACATTAGCCAGTTCGCCTTCAATCACGATTGTCTCTCCCTCCTCCCCCGTTGCATTGCACGACGTTGTCAGGCTCACGGCGGCCATCATCAGTGCTGCCATCTGGATGCTTTTCTTTCTCATAATTTCTATATCTTTGTTTGTCTTACTTTTTCTGGTACTCTTCTTTGTGGCAAAAATAGTCATTTCCCATCTCCCCTCCAAGGGTAAAGTCAAAA
>JAZUMZ010000165.1:0-2993 GCA_045603885.1 Bacteroidaceae bacterium
TCTACCTCGCCAACCGCTCCGACGAGGAGTCGTGGAAGAACGTCATCAAGGAATACAACGTGACGGGCGACAATGTAGTGCACTACAACCTGCCCACCGAACAGCAGACCGCCATCGAGCACTTCCTTGGCGTGAACAGCTTCCCCACCTACAAACTCATCGACCCCAACGGGAACATCCTCGACGTGAATGCCGACCCTCGCGACCTCAATGCGCTGGAAAACTTGCTGAAAACGATGAACGAGACGAAGAATTAATTCATGATAAATTCATGGCCAATTCATGAGCATTGCCTTTGGCCCCTGCGGGCGGCGAACTTCGTTTCGTGTTCCCTTTTTTCAACATAAATTCCCGTAAATTGCCCATAAATTAGCCATAAATGAAATTCGTGCAACAACATAAACAACCAAAACAATGAAACCAACCAAACTATTCCTTGCCGTGGCGGTGCTGCTGGGGGCGTGTGGAAACCAAGAAAGATATTACACGTTGACGGGTGAACTGCCTGATTCGAGTTACAATGGAATGACCGTCTATCTCACCGACTTTGATAATGGCTGCAAGATTGATTCTACTACAGTCGATGGCAATAGGGTGACTTTTAGAGGCATTGCTCCCGACACTGCGCTTAATTGTCGCATTGACATTGCCCGTGCTCTCTTTTCAAACCCCATCTTGGAAAAGGGTGATATTGTGACAGACTTTGTGAACCACCGCACATCGGGTACGCCTCTCAATGACGAGATGGCACGCATCCTCACATACTTGGGCGACTGGCACGACAGAGCAAATAAAACACGCGAGGAGTTTGAGGGAACACAAGAGGAGTTTGTTGCCCGGTATATGGACGAATTCTATGCCGAACTAAACTCGCTGATGAAAGAGGAATTTCTGAAGCACACCAATGATGCCGTAGGCTATTTGATAGTGCGCGAGGTTCTCGGTAGCATGGAGTTAATGAAACACGTCTGTGATAACAGTGGCCCTTGGCTCAACAATAAAGGAATGGTTAAACGTATGAGACAAAATGTGCAAGTGCTTCTTGCTACAGCTGAGGGAATGACCTATACCGACATCAAAGGCACCGACATTGAAGGTAAGCCTTTAGCGCTACCGGACTATGTGGGCAAAGGAAACTACGTGCTGGTAGACTTCTGGGCTTCGTGGTGTGGTCCCTGTCGTGGTGAGATTCCTAACTTGCGGAAACTTTACGGAAAGTACAACGGTAAAGGGCTCACCATCCTTGGCATCTATGTATGGGACAATATAGAGAACATGAAAACCGCCGTCAAAGAGGAACAGATTACTTGGCCGCAACTGTTCGATTCTGAAGGAACTGCTACAGACATCTATGGTGTAGGCGGAACCGGCATCCCCCATCTTATCCTCTTCGGTCCCGACGGCACAATCCTTGAACGTGACCAAAACAAACTCCGTGGTGAGAATATGATAAAGACCGTGGGTGAGTATTTGGAGGCTGAGAAAGAATAATTCGCTTTGGATAAAATAAGTATTTTGCAAAAAATGCAAATTGCAAATTAAGACAGCATAGAATATGCGCTTTTTTATACAATAGACACTTTCCTATTGATAAAAACAGTACCTTTGCGAGTGGAGAAAACAATATAACACTATGTCAGACAACAATATCACCAAACCCAACATCTCTACTTCAGGACAATTGTTTGCAGAGATTCGTCAAATACTCATTGGCGCACGCCAGACAGCATATAAGGCGGTTAACTTTGCCATGGTTACAGCCTATTGGAACATCGGCCGACTGATTGTAGAGGATGAGCAGCAAGGTAGCACTCGTGCTGAGTATGGCAAGGCCGTACTGGCCGATCTCTCTGTGCGCCTGACCGAGGAGTTTGGCAAGGGATTCACAGAAGCAAACCTGCGTAATATGCGTCAGTTTTATCAATGTTTCCCAAATTGCTACGCACTGCGTAGCGAATTGACATGGACACATTACCGTCTCTTGATACGTGTGCAAGATGAGGATGCACGCCAATGGTATATGAATGAAGCTGCAGAGCAGACGTGGAGCTCACGCCAGCTCGACCGTCAGATTTCAGTCTTATATTACGAACGCTTATTGGCCAGTAAGGACACGTACCCCGTACGAGAAGAAGCTGCCCAAAACCTCTCACTGATAGCACCGCAAGAGTTTATCCACGACCCATACGTACTGGAGTTCCTCAACCTCAAGGACTATCCTGCCCTACGTGAAACTGATATCGAAAAGGCATTGATTAGCAATCTGCAGGAATTTCTGTTAGAATTGGGCAAGGGATTCTGTTTTGTTGCTCGACAGAAACGAATGCGCTACGAGGAAGAAGATTTCTATGTCGACCTGGTGTTCTACCATTCCATACTGAAATGTCATGTACTGATAGACCTTAAGCTGGGCAAACTCTCCCATCAAGATGTGGGGCAGATGGATAGTTACATCCGTATGTTCGATGACTTGTATAAGCACCCCGACGACAATCCCACTCTGGGCCTGATACTTTGTTCAGACAAGAACGAGGCTGTAGTGAAATATTCGGTCTTGGCCGAGCATCGCCAGATATTTGCATCTAAATACTTGCTCGAACTCCCCGCACCCGAGGTGCTGCAGCGAGAGATTATGCGCGAGCGTAAACAATTGGAAGGATAAAAACGAAAAATAGACACAATGAAACCAACCAAACTTTCAATTTTGAATTTTCAAGGTTCGCGCAAACGAGCGCAACGTAAGTTTACTTACTGGTTGTGCAGCGAGTGCAGCCGAAGCTCAACAACAAAGTTGTTAATTTCTTTCGCCCTTACCGCAGCGGTGCTGCTGGGGGCGTGTACAAGAGAGAACAAAGTAATAGAATTTCCGTTAGTAGGTGCGTCCAACACTACCAGTATCGTCTTTGAGAAGGTGGAACTCACCGATACGGCCACGGTGCTTATCGTGCGTGGGTTCAGCCGTCCGAACAATTGGATTAAAGTGTCTTCATACA
>JAZUMZ010000166.1:0-2868 GCA_045603885.1 Bacteroidaceae bacterium
TGGCATCATCTTCCCACTCGGCGGCTTTTTTCTCATATAACTTCATCTGCTCCATATACGCCAAATCGGCATCTTGCGATGCTTTTATCGCATTGGCATCCACCTGCGGAACATTCGCGGGCGGCTGGGTATCAAGCCCCACACTGCTTGCCATCGACGCTATGTCGTTAGGGTTCAACCCCGACTCCTGCATCTTCTTCATTATGAACGCCTCGGACTCCTTGTCGCTCATCTTCGCCATCTTCGCCATATCGGCCTCTGTCAGATTCATCTTCTGCATCAGCATACCCATCATCTCCAACCCTTTGGCTGCCTGTTCCATTCGCTTGGGGTGTTCCTTGTACCGTTTCATCTGCTCGGCCTGCACATCCCTGACATCGGCCTCGGTGATATTCTGCGCGGGGGCCGCCACCATTTTTTTCAGTACGCTTCTCAACTCCGCAATCTTGGCAGTGAAGGCCTCGGTATGGCCATCCTTTCCCCACTGCTCGGGCGTGGGCAGTGCAGGAGCATTTGCTATCACCGCTTCGGGTGTCATCTGTGCCGCAGCCAGCATCGGCAATAGGGCAAACAATAAAACTATTATCTTTTTCATATTCGTGTTTTTTTCGATTTACATTAGGGGACAAAAAGGGCCGCCACAACGCGCGACGGCCCATTTGTAGGTCAATTAGAACTTATACCCGACGCCCGCCGATAGAATGAAGCGGCTCCACTCGCCACCGATCTTGTACTTGGCCTCGACGTTGAGCACCAGCCTCTCCGAGAGGTCGAAATCGACACCGCCTCCGAGGTTAAGTCCGATCTCCGAGTCCGATGCGCTGAAGCCCAGCACGCTGGCCTTTGTTCCCAGCACGCTCAAACCTGCCAATGGGTAGAGATCCACCTTGCCACCCACGGGGAACTGATAGTGAACATTGGCGTTGAAGTCCCACATACTCACAAAATCCTTCTTGAAGAAGAAGTTGAACGAGGGCTCCAAGCGCAGACGATCGATCACGTTCCACTGGAATTTAGCACCGAGGCCAACATTAGTAAAGGAATCACCAGTACCCAAGGCAAACTGTACTCCCGCTGCCATATCGCCCTTCTCCTGAGCCTGAACCTGAGTTGTTGATGTTACAGCTACACACATTGCAGCTACAAACAAAAGCATAAATTTTTTCATAGTCGTTGAATGTTGTTAGTTATTTTTTCCTACTCTATTAGCTTTTCGGATATCGCTTTCAATTTTATATTTTTTGACCATTAAGCCTATTTTTTATGTGGTCATCTTTACAAACTCCACACGGCGGTTCTTCGCACGGCCTTCATCCGTATTGTTGTCGGCGATAGGGCTGTTCTGACCCTTACCCACAGCGGCAAGACGGTCTTGGGCGATGCCGAGTTCCACCAACTTGGCGACGATAGCTTGCGAACGCTGCTCGCTAAGGGTTTGGTTGCTGGTCGCATTGCCTGTTGAGTCGGTATGACCTTCTACCGAGAACTTCAATGTAGGATTTTCATTCATCAACTGCACGATACGGTTGATTTCGCCCATTGACTCGGGCTTGATGGTGGCCTTGCCTACATCGAACGTAATACCGTAGGTGATAAACTTGCCATCCGTCATCATGCGGTCATACAATGGCACTGCACCTTTGGCGATGCGAACATTTTTAAGGTAAGTATAGTTTTCAGGTTGATGATGGCCACTCCAAAATGTTATCCAACCTGCACCGGCCTTTGCATTAGGAATGTTAATCACACGAACACCATCAATATATACCTTTAACGCACGTTTGTTAAACGAGATAGCATAGTGATGCCATTGTCCATCGTTTAATACCAATTGATCACCTGAATTTGCAGAGCCTTTCTTATCCGTATTACTTGTTGAACCATTTTTTACGTAATCTACATTAACATCTTGCTTATCCCAACTCATATTATACCTCAACGTATATATTTCATTATCACGTTCTTGCTCTGGAGCCATGAAATCAATCTCAATGGTTGGTGAACCAGTTTTCTCGCTGTTATTATAGAGCATATCGTATTCAACTGTAAACACATCGCCGAGATAATCCGTGGAAAAATCTGTCATCAAAGGTTTTATCCAACTGTCGTTGCCGGCCATCGCAATTACCGTTTCACCATTTACTCTTGCGATTTCAGCAACACCACGTTCAAGGTCCCAACGACTTGGGAACTCGCCCAATTGTTCGCCAGTAAGCAAGTCTTCGAAAATAATTTCATCGCCTGCCACGAAATCGCTCTTGGCATAGGTCATTTCCAATGAAACGGGCTCGGGCGCTGCTGCCACCTCGGCCGTTGCCGCTGCGGGAGTAGCCTCGGCAGGTGTAGCCTCAACGGACGCAACATCGCTATTATCATTATTATTCTCGCCCTTAACGGCGTCGTTCACAGCCTCGCCCGTCTTCTGGAAAGCCTTATCCACCGCACGCTCCGTTGCACGCTCTGCATTGCGCTCAACGGCATTCTTTGCCGCATTCTCTACCGTCTTGCCCAATCGCTTGAGGAAACTCTGTGAGTAAGCCTCGGTTGTGCCGCCAATCGAAGCGAGCACCAACATCATAATCAGAGTTCGTTTCATACGTATTATGTTTTAATAGTTAAACAATCTTACATTATCCAACAAAAAAGCGTGACCCATCCACTTGTCTTATGAAAGCAGGTTCTGGTAAAACCCTCGGACTAAAACAAGCAACGGCCACGCATCAGGTATATACGACACACAGAGGTGTGGATATATAACCAAGCAGCGTGAAGCGTCGGCTTATTCTCGTCCTGTAAATTTACCAGATTCGCTCTCAGAGAATGAAGCAAAGCACTTCTCGATTATCTAATGTAATGCCCCATACGGGA
>JAZUMZ010000167.1:0-1771 GCA_045603885.1 Bacteroidaceae bacterium
CGAACCAACGACCCCGAGATTACAAATCACGTGCTCTGGCCAACTGAGCTAAAGAGGCAGGTGGGTAAGCTACCTGTATCGCGCCGCTACGACCTAACGCCCTTGCTGCGGTCAAGCCCTGGGGGATTATAGGGAGCATGCCGTACAGGACTTACCCATGTTCTTTTGCCTTCGATTATTCAAAAGCGAGTGCAAAGTTACAACAAATTGGGATATAATCAAAATGAAGCAGCCGTTTTTTTATATTTTTTTTATTATTAACACCGTATATAGAGGAAAAACGGATAAAAATTCGTAATTTTGCAAAATATTTGAAGAAGTGTATTAAAAACACTTTAAGGCCTGAGAGTCATTAAAGTTTAAAATTGTTTTAATAACCAAAAGACGTTATTGTGCAAGATTTTATCGTAAACCTGTTTCAGGGAGCGTTGGACAATCTGAACTACTGGTGGATCATTATATTTATGGCCGTCGAGAGCTCGTTCATACCGTTCCCTTCTGAGATTGTGATGATTCCAGCCGCCTACAAAGCATATCAACACCCCGACGAGATGTCGTTCTGGATGATTATCGTGTGTGGCACAATAGGAGCATTAATTGGTGCGCTGGTGAACTATGCCCTATCCTATTTTCTTGGCCGCCCGATTGTTTACGGTTTCGCCAACAGCCGGTTCGGACACATGTGCCTGATCGACGAGGAGAAAGTTAAAAAGGCAGAGGAATATTTCGCAAGGCGCGGCAACGTGTCCACACTCGTGGGACGTATGATTCCAGCCATACGCCAGCTTATATCCATACCAGCCGGACTGGCAAAGATGCCGTTGGGCAACTTCGTGGTTTACACGTCGCTTGGTGCCGCATTGTGGAACAGTGTGCTTGTGGGCATCGGGTATATCTGCGGACGCAGTGTTGACGAGCAGACGCTTATCGCCACCATCTCCCACTACAGCCATATCATCGGCATAGCGGCTATTGTCTTGGTTGTCGGTGCAATTGCTTTCCTGATTTATAAGGGAAGCAAGAAGAGCGAAAAGTGAAAAGTGAAGAGTGAAAAGTGAGACAAACAAAATCAAATAAGCTATATGTTTGAGAATTTATCAGAACGCTTAGAGAGATCGTTCAAAATATTGAAAGGCCAGGGCCGCATCACAGAGATCAACGTCGCCGAGACGTTGAAGGATGTACGTAAAGCCCTGTTAGAGGCCGACGTGAACTACAAGGTTGCCAAGACATTCACCGACACAGTGAAGCAGAAGGCCTTGGGTCAGAACGTGCTTACAGCTGTCAGCCCGGGACAGATGATGGTGAAGATTGTTCACGACGAGCTGGCAGAGCTGATGGGCGGCAGCGCGAAAGAAATAAACCTTGAGGGACGCCCCGCAATCATTCTGATGGCCGGACTCAACGGTGCCGGTAAGACGACGATGAGCGGAAAGCTGGCGCTTATGCTCAAAGACCGTATGCACCGCCGTCCGCTTCTTGCCGCCTGCGACACATTCCGTCCGGCAGCCATGGAGCAGCTGAGGGTGCTGGCAGAGCAGGTGGGAGTTCCGATTTATATGGAAGAAGGAGCCAAAGACCCTATCAGCGTGGCAAAGAACGCCATTGCCGAGGCCAAGGCCAAAGGCTACGACACCGTGATTGTCGATACCGCCGGACGCCAGTCAATCGACGAGGAGCTGATGCAGCAAATCGAGAACATCAAGAAAGCTGTCCAGCCAGGCGAGACCCTTCTCGTGGTTGACGCGATGACCGGTCAGGACGCCGTAAA
>JAZUMZ010000168.1:0-8032 GCA_045603885.1 Bacteroidaceae bacterium
TGACAAAGGTGTACCGTCAGACTGACAAGGCCTTTATCGGTATCTTGGACCATATACGCAACAACCAGGCCGGACCGTCGGACTTGCAGTTGCTCAAGATGAGGGTGGAACCCGACATGAATACCGACAAAAGCGGTGACCTTACGGAATCGCTGACCATAACCCTCGCCACCCGCCGTGATGTCGTAGATCAGATAAATCTCAGAAACCTTAATGCCATCGAGTCAGAACTGTTCAGGTTTCAGGGTCAGGTGACAGGTGATTTCCCTGAGAATACCCTTCCCACTGCGCTTAACTTAGAGCTGAAAGTAGGCGCACAGGTGATATTCGTGAAGAATGACAAGGAGAAGAAATGGGTTAACGGTACCCTGGGTGTGATTGACGGCATTGATGAGGAGGGCAAATGCCTGTATGTGACTACAGAGGATGGAGAGTCGTTTGATGTGTTCAAGGAAGTTTGGGAAAATGTGCGTTACCGCTATAATGAGCAGGAGAAGAAGATAGACGAGGAACTCCTCGGCACCTTTGTGCAGTTTCCATTGAAACTTGCCTGGGCGATTACGATACATAAAAGTCAGGGACTGACATTCAACCGTGTGAATATCGACCTGACCGGCGGTGCGTTTGTGGGAGGCCAGACCTATGTGGCTCTGAGCCGGTGTCGCTCGCTTGAGGGTATTCATCTCAAGCAGGAAATCCGTCCCTCCGACATCTTTGTTAATCCTTTCGTGGTAAGTTTTGCCAAGACTTTCAACGACCAGCAGTCTATGCAGAAAGCCCTGAAGGGGGCTGAGGCCGACATCCGCTACAAAGAGGCTGTTGAGGCCTTCGACCGTGGAGACTTCCAAGCCTGTCTTGACAATTTCTTTGTGGCCATCCATGCCCGTTACGATATAGAGAAACCTTTGCCCAAACGTCTTATCCGCCGTAAGTTGGACATCATAAACGCCAAGGAGCGGGAGGCTGAGGGGCTTAGAACCGTCATCAGCGATTTGCGTGCAGAGATAGCAAAGAGAGATAAGCAGCTGGCAGAACTTTCCAAAGAATATGTGCAGATGGGCTATGACTGCGTTGAGTTGGACAACATGAAGGCTGCGCTTGCCAATTTTGACAAGGCCGTCCGCGTATGCCCCACTTTGCCTGATGCCCATGTAGGTCGCGCTGAGGCTCTTCTCAAGCAAGTCCAGTTCCGCAAGGCGCTGAATGCCGTCAATAAAGCCCTGAAGTTGTCTCCCCACAAGTTTAATGCTTTGATGGTTAAGGCAGAAGTGCTGTTCGCAATGGGTAAATATGAGGATTCTTCCGCTGTTCTTGAGCGTTGTACGTCTCTCCGCCCTGAGAGCATAGATGCACATGAGCTTTACGGCGATGTGCTCTCAGCTGCGGGCGATGATGTCAACGCCGCCATTCACTATGCCATAGCGGACCAACTGCGTGAGAAAAACAAAAACCAAAACCAATAGTTATGAAAGTTTTACTAATAAACGGAAGTCCCCGTCCGAACGGTAACACGAGAGCCGCCTTGGAGGAGGTTGAACAGTCCTTGAACAAAGAGGGCGTGGAGACCGTCATAGTCGATTTGGGCAAGACCTCCGTTCAGGGCTGTATCGCTTGTGGATGGTGCGGGCGAAACGGCAAATGCACCTACAATGATGACCTCTATTACAAGATATGGCGAACGGTTAAGGACGGCATCGACGGTCTGGTAATCGGTTCCCCTGTATATTATGGCGGTCCGAACGGTTCTCTGTGTGCGTTGCTCGACCGTGTGTTCTACTCGCTCGGCCATGAGCTTCAGTACAAGCCGGCTGCCTCGGTAGTGGTGTGTCGTCGTGGCGGCGCGTCAGCTGCTCTCGACCGCCTGAACAGATATTTCTCGATTATGAATATGCCTCTTGTCAGCTCACAGTATTGGAATATGGTCTATGGTCAGACCCCGGGTGAGGTGAAAAAGGACGAGGAGGGAATGCAGACCATGCGTACACTTGGCCAAAACATGGCTTGGGTCATTAAAGGGTTGAATATCTCAGAAAAGGGGCATCCTGTGGCTGAAAGGACGATAAGGACAAATTTTATCAGATAGAAGTCCATAATTCCCTTTTTTTCTGTGGCTGTGTAATAATAGCTTAGATGTGGTATGAAAAAAGTTTATATTTTTTGAATTTTCAAAAAAAATGTTTTAATTTGCATTGGAAACCTGAAATAACAATAAAACCAAACTATACGACTATGATTAAGAGATTATTTGCAACTTTTTGTGCGGCGGCTTTGTTTGCCGTATCTTCCGCACAGATGAACAGCGGTGGTTTCCGTCTGGACAACCGCAGTGTGTATTATGGACTACGTATGGGATTTACCTCCTCTCATCTCGGCGGCGACTTCGACACCGACGCAAAGACCGGCCTGAATCTGGGTATGGTGGTGGGACTTCGATGCTCTCCCTACATTCCCATGTTTCTTGAGAGTGGTATTTACTATACAGAGCGCGGAGGTAAGGAGGGAGGGCTTTCCACTCCCCTCGGTAGGGCGTCCATAAAGTATAATCTCGGCTATATCGAAGTTCCCGTTCTTATGAAATACGGCATAGGTATTGCAGATGAGTTTGCCATATTACCGTATGTGGGTCCCAATTTTGCTGTTGGTGTCGGTGGCCAGACCAAAGAGACCCATCCTGGTGAGACTGCCATAAAATATGACTCTTTCGGCTCCGACAAGTTCAACCGCTTCGATGTGGGCATCAAGCTCGGCTGCGGATTCGAGTGGAACATGGTCTATGCTGAGGTCGGCTACAACTGGGGTATAACCAATATCTCCGACTTCCGAGACGATTCCGAGACCTTCAACCGCGCATTCTACATGAATATCGGAATCAACTTCTGATACGGTTTACAAAACCGTAAAAAACAGCCCCCGATTCTTCACAATATGAATCGGGGGCTTGAATTTAGTTTTCTGTGTTTCGCTCGTCGTAGCGGGCTATTTTGTCAAGGTAGAAGTCGCGGAGGTCTTTCCATTTGTAATATGGGAAGTTTTCGGTGGGGACGGGTAGTGTGGTCTCCCGCTCGTTGATCAGTGCCTTTACGAGTATGTCTCCGTCGCGCCCTTTCTTTGGGCGGTAGAAAGCCAGCTGCACGTTGCATGCCATGGGGAAGATGTCGTAGTTACGCCACACGTTGTCGAGGGTGTCGAGATTCTCCACCTGTTTGGCACAGTTTCCCAGCTCCAAAATACATGCCAGCGGCATGACACACACCTCATGCCCGAATCGCAGTGTAGCTTGTTTGGTTGTTACGGTGTCAGCTGTCTCGATGATGTTTTTCAGCAGGTTGCGCTGGCTGAACGGCATAACGCTTGATGTGAGCGGTGAGGGTCCGTAGCGCACATACCAGCTGATATTCTGTATGCGCCACAGGTCGTAACACTCTTCCGCTGTGAAGAGGTCGAGAATGTCCTCGTATTTGTCATGGCTCTGCATGTTGGTGGCTACATGGAAGAGGTTTCTCACGTAAGACTTTCCTTTAACGTGCTCGTCTGTCCAGCTTTTGTCGTTAAACAGTATGCTGAGAACTCTGTCGGGATGTGTCAGCTTTTCTCTGTAGCTGTCTATGGCATCGCGTCCTTTTCCTCCGTTCTCACGCACGAGTCCTCTCCACGGTGAGTTGAGATAATATTGCAGCGACTCGCTCACGTCGTTGTGGATTCTGACAGTGGGGTTGTATGCCGCCAGCTCCTCGCATTCCGCCGTCATGGACAGTATGCATCTGATGACTACGGTGCTCCTGGCATCCACAAGTAAGTTTTTTGTAGCGAAGAAATCCGGGAAATGCTCTGTCATCCTCCGTCCGATTCCGTGGTGCTGACGCTCACCCACAGTTGTGAGGTCTCCCAGGCGGTTGATTGTACAGGGATAGAAGTCCTCCATTTTCGCAAGCAGGTCGATTCCTGCCTGTGTCAGCTTGCCTTCTGCCAATCCCTCCCTGAGCGGCTTTATGACGTTCATGTAGTCATTGTCGTTTATGAGCCATCTGGAGCCATGACGCCCGTAGTGTGAGAGATAGTACATCTCATACCCTTTGGGTGTGGGAGTGAGCTGCTCAGTGGCAGGGTAGTTGTCGTAGTCTAAGTGGTTGCTTGCGCATAGGAAGCGGTTTTGCTCGATCTCCGCCTTTGCTGAAGGCCGCTGAGCGTAAGTCGTGAATGCGATGGCAAATGCCATCGCTGTTGTTAAGAATCTTCTCATACCTATATTAGTTTGTAATTATTCCAGCTAAGGTGTTTATGACGCAAACCACATCTGTGATGTCGATTTTTCCGCTGTTGTCCACGTCGGCATATCTCCAGGTCTCTATTCCGGCGATGTTGTTGATTATCGCCACCACATCGCTGATATTCACTTTTCCGTCCTCATTCACGTCCGCTGGGTTTCGTTCAGGCTGGTCGGTCTTGATGAGTTGGAAGTTGTCGATCAACACCGACGTTCCGTTTCCGCTGTTCGCCATCACAATGTCCGCTCCTATGCTTATTGTTGCGGCCTCTTCGAGTTTGAACTCTATAGATGCATTGCTCCAGTCCTGCGGAAATGCATTGGTGGCGTTGGCTTTGACTGTGAACGGTGTGCTTTGGTTGCCAGCCACGAGCTTTGCCGAGCTGCCGGCCGGCCCCATCATCTTATAGTCCACGCTCAGGAGGTATTCTCCCTTTGGGAGGCTTACGTCCTGTCTCAGGCTTGGTGACACGCCGCTCCAAGAGTTACGCAAGTAGAGCATCTGTGCCTTGTCCGACGGTACTCCAGGCGCTCCGTAGTTGTTGTCGGTAGCGGTTGCGTCGGATGTCATTATCGCCACAGTGGCAGGCAGATTTGTCAGAGTCCATCCGGTTACTGTAGATGTGATGAAACGCCCTGTCATGGTCTCGTTCATAGAGGAGATATCGTCTTCCTCAAACGAGGGATTTTCAATGAATCCGTTGCCGCTCTCACCATTTTTTTTTTCTGCCTTCTGCTCTTTGCCGAAGATTTTCACCTCGCTGACAGCCACTTTCCCGCTCCCTCCGAAGGTCAGTTTCACAAACCGTGCGTCCAAAGCCGGGAAGGTGATGGTTATGCTGCCATCGTCTGAGGTGGATGTCTCTGTGCCTGCGATTTGCTTGTAAGCTCCCTCGCGCACAGTGGCCAACGGCGTGATGGTTGAGGGGAGAGCCTCTTCCTCAGCCGGCGATATAATAATCTTGTCAATAAGGCAGTTGTTTCTAAGGTTGAATGTCAACTGCTCGTTTCCTGACGATGCGTCGTTCAAAGACATATAGGCAGTGCCCGGGTTGTTGTCTATAGTGTTGAAGGGTAGGTGAGCTCCGTCGTAGGACGCCGCATTCACAGATGTCCCGACTGCCACGTTCCTGTAGCCTCCGGTCCAGGTTGCAGGTGTGGCAGTCACCGCATCCCCGTTGACTGCCGCTAATACGCAAGTCCCCTTCTCTATGTTGATGCTGCCCTCAACGGTGTTGCCGTCGTTGTCAATAATGCTGACAGTGACGGTCTGTGCCTCGTTGTCTTCGTTGACAATGTATGCCGCCCTGCTGTCTCCGTCCGCCTGAACAGCTTTCAAGCCGCTGCCTCCCTTGATGAACACTTTCAGCTCGTTGGCTATGTTATAATTTTTTGGACATGTAAACGATGCGGTGGCTGTACCGTTGTTGATGTCGGTCACCTGTCTGAACACTGGCGCTCCGAGCGGACAGCTCACGCTGAGGTTCTCCCACGCCAGCGTGTCGTCGGCGAAGAGATTGGATAGGAGCATGTAGTAAGTGCCGTCGGGGTCGGGTGCGAGTATTCCGTGCCACCCTTCCTTCCATGTGTCTAATGTAGTCAGGTCGATGGTCTGCTGGCTGAGCCTTGCTGTCTCTTCTGCATTGACTCCTGTGTAGTAAACGAATCCTCGTATGTGGTTCATCTCTGTCCCCACCGGGCTGCTGGCTCCGTTGTAGCTGGGATAGATTTTGGCTGTGTATATGGAGTTGTTGGCATTTCGGTCTCCAAACGCTCCCTTCACAGTCTCTCCATGTTTTGTCACCACGAATCCCAGATAGTTGTCGATGTTGGCCCATGGGCTGGTCCATGTTGTGTATGAGCTGCCGTCGGTGGTCTTGCTTCCTCCGTTATAGTAGATAGTGCGTTTGGTGTTGGTGAACTCGTCCACGCTGATTCCCATCATTCCTCCCTGCTCAGAGCTTACGCTTGTGGGCGACGTCGCCTTCAGTGCGTCAATTAGTATGACAGCGTTGCCGCTGGTTGAGTATAGGCAGAACGCCTGTGGTATGTTGTTGAAAGCCACCACTCCGTTCATGGCGTATGCGTCGGGATACATGGCATATCTTCCCGGCAGGCTCACGGTGTAGTCTGCCTTGGAATAGACTCCAAGCAGGTTTCCGGTATGGTGTGTGCGGAACGGCACCATGATTTTGGCCTTGTCCGTGCTGTTGGGTACAATCACGCCTGAGTAGTCGGGTAGGGATGTGTTCCATGAGAAGCATGTGAAGCGGTCTTTTGACATGCTTCTGATAATGTTCTGGTCGGGTAAGAATTTTGTGGTGGCATAATTTTTCTGGAACTGCTCCCAAGTTGTTGGTGTCATGTCTGACGTTGGCATAACCTCATGCATGAGCCATGTCATCATCACCCGGTGGGCTTCCACTCCCATGCGGCGTTGTGCCACATCGGGCCTGAGCAGCCACGACCCGTCGGTGGTGGTCTTTTGACGCGCTTTTATGTTTTTATATGCCAGGTTCTCGAGCAGCAGCGCGTTGGGGTCTCGGTTGAAGCAGGCCTGTGTGGAGTAGGATGTGATTTGGTCGAAGAGGAAGAGGCTCCAATCGTTGCCGTTGGGCATTGCCAGCTCTCCGTCGGCTGTAGCCAGCCAGTTGAGGATGTTGTCCATCACTTCCTGATTGTTGTGCATCAGCGCGTTGCTGCGCCATTTCTCGGTTCCTGTCAATCCGTTTTGGAATATCTTCAGAGCCAGGGCCGCCTCTCCCAGTTCTTGCATGACCACGTTCTGATAGCTTGTGTGGAACATGTTGTGGTTTTGGAGTGTGTAGTCGTCATAGAGGTTTTTGCCTCTAAATAATTCTGCGGCCGAGGTGTTGTTATACTCAGGATCCAGCGGGCTTGTTTTTTGTGTGTCGGTGCTGTGTGAGTAGCTGTTCACGGCGAAGAGCCTCATCCGCTCGAACCACTGCGCCGCGAGCTGGTCGTCGGGGAACAGTCCGAGAGTGGCGGCGAGGATGTCGGCCTCCCATCCGTTCTCTTCTGATTTCGTGTCGCCGGCAAAGCCTGTAGGTATAGTACGGTACAGCTCGTAGTTGCACTCGGCCTTCATCATGGCCTCGATATAGCCTTTCTGCTTGGTGCTCAGCTTGTCCCACTGGAAAAAGGCGGAATATGCCACGGACATGGCCCAAAGGCTGGACTCCCACACGTTGTCAGATGTGCTGACCGACCCCCAGTAGTTGTTGCCTGAGCACACTTTCAGCTTGTTCGCTTTGTGGGTGGAATATGCGAAGATGAGTGACTTCATGGCCATCTCCTCAATCTTCTCCCATGTGACACCTGCGGGGAGGGTCACACCTGCCGGCTTTGCGTATTTCACAAGAAAAGCGCAAATCATCGACATGTCGGCATTGGGCCTGACACCCTGCTCGCCGTTGGATGCCGAGCGCTCTCCTGAGAAATATCCGCACGACTCTCCGATGGAGTTTGTAGCTACGCACTGGTTCCAGTTGTTGCTCATATAGAGCGAGAAGTCGGCGAGCATCTGGAGAAGGTCGGCCTTCATCTCGCTCTCGCTCACAAACTCACTAGTCAAAACACCCTCTGTAGGGCTTGTCTGGCTTCTGACACCCAACACTGTAAAAGCCAAAGTCACACTCAGGCAAAGAATTCTTATTCCACTTTTCATTATGTCTTAAGATTAAGTGTACTTCTATTGAATTATGTGTAAGATAATTTCTGCGAAGATACAAATTTATAAAAACATAT
>JAZUMZ010000169.1:0-12592 GCA_045603885.1 Bacteroidaceae bacterium
ATTCATAATTAAGCTGTTTTATATAAAAGGCTGATAAAATGGTGATGAAATGTTATTTTTCCTCAAAATATCGTTAATTTTGTCTCAAATGGCGAAAAAAATTAGTACATTTGCACTATATATCCGCTATTTATTTGCAAATTTACAATAAAGAATTCTGAAAACCAAAATAAAAAAATAAATAAATGACAAAATTAAGTGTAAATATCAATAAAGTAGCCACAATCCGTAATGCCCGCGGTGGGAACAACCCCGACATATTGAAAGTGGCAAAAGATTGCGAGTTATTCGGTGCCGATGGTATAACAGTGCATCCCCGCCCTGATGAGCGTCACATCCGTTATAACGACGTTATCTTTCTTAAACCTTTACTGACTACAGAATTCAACATCGAAGGCTATCCCCAACAAAGTTTCATGGATTTGGTCAAGAGCGTGCGACCTACGCAAGTCACCCTGGTTCCCGACAGTCCTGATCAGATAACCTCAAACTGCGGATGGGACACAAAATCAAATTTTGACTTTTTGAGTGACATTGTAAGCGACCTGGCATCATGCGGCATCCGCACAAGCATCTTTATTGATGCCAATCCCGAGATGGTTGAATATGCCAGCAAAACCGGGGCTGACCGTATCGAGCTTTATACTGAGCCATACGCAAGCTCATACACAAAGGATCCATACTCTGCTGTCGCTCCCTTTGTTGAAGCAGCCCGCATCGCGAAGAATAACGGCTTAGGAGTAAACGCCGGTCACGACCTCAGTCTTGAGAATCTGTCTTATATAAAACAAAACATCCCATGGCTTGACGAGGTAAGCATAGGTCATGCCCTGATCTGCGACGCTCTTTATTTAGGATTAAAAGAGACGATAAGGCAGTACAAGGAATGCATAATTTAAGTAAAAAGTGAAGAGTAAAAAGTGAAAAGTGAGAAACAGAAATTTTAATTCATATAAAAATAAAAAGAAAAAAAATCATGAGTGAAATGAATCTATTGGACCTGCTTGGGAAAGGCGGATGGATAATGATAGTATTAGGTATTCTTTCATTAGTAGCATTATACATATTTGTTGAACGTTATTTAGCCATCCGCGCGGCAGAAAAAAACGACCCTTTATTTATGGAGCGCATACGCGACTACATAAAGAGCGGTGAGATAAAAGCCGCGATAAACTTCTGCCGTGTGACCAATACCCCCGGCTCAAGAATAATCGAGCGCGGTATCAGCCGTATGGGCCAGCCTGCTCCAGAAATACAGACCGCTATTGAGAACACCGGTAATTTAGAGGTAGCCGCCTTAGAGAAACGCCTTCATGTCCTTGCCACAATCAGTGGCGGAGCCCCGATGATTGGTTTTCTCGGCACTGTCATTGGTATGGTTCAAGCATTCTGGCAGATGTCTGAAGCAGGTGGCAACTTAGACATCTCCATGCTCTCCGGTGGCATTTATCAAGCAATGATAACTACAGTCGGCGGACTTATCGTCGGCATAGTCGCTCTTTTCGCCTACAACTATCTTGTAGCTAAAGTTGACGGTGTCGTAAACGAGTTGGAGCGCAAATCACTCACATTCATGGACATAATGAACGAGGAATAAGCCATGTCACTTCACAGAAGAACAAAAGTAACTCCGACATTTAACATGTCGTCGATGACTGACATAATCTTCTTACTGCTGATATTTTTCATGATTACAAGCACATTGGTGTCTCCCAACGCTTTGAAAGTGAATCTTCCCCAAAGTAAGAAGCAGACAACCATGCAAGGTTCGGCATACGTGGTAATTGACAGTTTGTCTCACATCCATGCTTCCGCAGATGGCAAGGAAGAATGCGAAACCACCCTTGACTCATTGGCCACAATACTTCAATCTGCCAAGACAGACAGTTCAGAATTGTTTGTGTCACTGTATGCAGACGAGCGTGTGCCATATAAAAATATCGTCGAGGTGCTGAGTGTTGCTAACGACAACCAGTTTAAGATTGTGTTGGCCACCAGACCTCCCAAAGGCAAAGAAGAGACAAGCGAGGAAATGTCAGCATCTGAGAGTCCTGACAATCCAGATGAACTGAAATAGGCAAATATAGATTATATATATTTGAAGTACTCCCCACCATTCAAAAAGAAAAGAAGATGGAACAAGCTGATAGTGAAAACAACAAAAGAGACAAAATAATATCCTTACTGACCACAGTCGTGATTCACGGTGGTTTGCTGTTGCTGTTGTCCATGCTTTCTATGAAGCCTGTCCCTCCAGAGTTGCGTGATGACGGCATACCTGTGATATTCGACACTGAGCTTGAAGAGCCTGAAGAAGAGATTGAGGAGGAACAGCCTCAAGAACTGCTTGACACGGAATTGAAAGGTCAAGACAGCGGTCTTGGTTCTCCCTCCGGCTCAGGCAGTGATGCGTCGGCAGAAGGAATCAACAAACAGACTCCTCCTGCAGCATCAGGCGAGCCATCTGAAGAAACGAAACCTGCTAAACAAGAGGCCACGGACAAGACCCCTAAAGTGAGTACACCCACAAACACCGCACCTGCTGTCAAGCAATCGAAGGAAAACCTCACAAACGAGACAAACCGTAAGTCTCAAGCTGTTCAAAATAAAGAGAGAACCATAGCCTCTAACGACAATCCTACAGCAAAGAAAAAAGCAGAGGAAGCGGCCGCAAAGAAAAAAGCAGAAGCCGACGCCAAGGCCGCCGCAGAACTCAAAGCAAAAGAAGCCGCAGCCCAAGAAGCAAAGCGCAAAGCAGACGCAGCCGCAGCGGCAAAGAAGAAAGCAGAAGAAGAGCGCCAGGCAAAGGCCGCAGAGGAGGCCCGTCTTGCCAAAGAGCGTGAGGAAGCTGAAGCCCGCAGGAAATCTGCCGCCTCGGCCAGTGCGAGCAGCCGTATGGGTGGATTTGGACGTGGCAACAATCCCAATAATAGCGGGAAAGACAGCGGTAATGGCATGAGCGGCAATTCCAACGGCTCATCGCAAAGCGGAAGCGGCAATGGTCCTGGAGGTGTAGGCACGAGCGCCCAAGTGGGTTCAAGAACCGCCAAATCGCTTCCAGTTCCCGACTATGCAGACAAGACGAGTGAAGGAACAGTGGTTGTAAACATCGTGGTTGACGAAGGAGGAAATGTCATAAGCGCCACAATCAAAAAAAGCACAACCACATCCGCAAACAACAACGCCGCTTTGTCGGCAGCGCGCCGTAGCAAATTTAGTGCCGGTCCAAAGACTGAGACAGGCACAACCACATATAAGTTCAAGCAAAAATAAGAGCAAGATGGATAAGATTTATGTATTTTTAGCCACAGGTTTCGAAGACATCGAGGCTTTGGGATTTGTTGACGTATGCCGCCGTGCTGAATTACCGGTATATACGGTCTCGATTACAGGCAAACCAATTGTAAAGAGTGCCCACAATGTAGGTATAGAATCAGACCTGTTGTTTGAGGATGTCAGTTTTGACGATGCCGCCCTGCTCTATCTTCCTGGCGGCATGCCCGGAGCGGCAAACTTGGACAGCCATGAAGGACTTCGCTCCGTAATTCTCAAACACTATTCAGCCGGTAAGCCATTAGCTGCAATTTGCGCCGCTCCAATGGTATATGGAAGACTTGGATTATTAAAGGGTCTCCATGCAACCTGTTATCCCGGATTTGAAAAATACTTGGATGGTGCCACACCTACAGGCTCCCTGACTATCCACGACGGACAATTTTTCCTTGGCAAAGGCCCGGCAGCCGTATTACCTCTCAGCTATGAGATAGTAGCCTCGCTTTGCGGAAAAGAGATATCAGACCAGATTTGCGAGGGGATGCTGTTTCCTGAAATTTGACAGAATGTCAGATTCGGTGTCAGCATTTGAAACAATCCGTCTGATGGCATGAAATGTGCATAATTATGATTCAAAAAACAAATATAAAATCATAAAATTATGCAAAAAGGTAACATTGGAGTAACGACAGAGAACATATTTCCTGTCATCAAAAAGTTTTTATATTCAGATCACGACATATTCCTTCGTGAGATAGTATCAAACGCAGTTGACGCCACCCAGAAACTCAGGACACTGGCCAGCAAGGGCGACCTTAAGGAAGAGGCAGGTGACCTGACTGTTAGAGTAAACATTGACAAGAAGCACGGTACGCTGACTGTAAGTGACCACGGCATCGGCATGACCGCTGAGGAAATCGAGAAATACATCAACCAGATTGCTTTCTCCGGCGCAAACGATTTCCTCGACAAGTACAAAGATGACGCGAATGCCATTATCGGCCATTTCGGTCTCGGCTTCTATTCTTCGTTCATGGTATCGAAGAAGGTTGAGATTATCACCAAGAGCTGGCAGGAAGGAAGCAAAGCTGTGAAATGGAGTTGCGACGGCAGCCCCGCTTATGAGATCACCGACAGCAAACGTGACACACGCGGCACAGACATTGTCATGTATATCGACGATGACTGCAAAGAATTCCTGGAAGAGAGTAAAATCAGTGATTTGCTCAACAAATACTGCAAATTCCTGCCTATTAACATTGCGTTCGGCAAGAAAAAGGAGTGGAAAGACGGGAAGCAAGTAGATACCGACGAGGACAACATAATCAACGACACCACTCCTCTGTGGACACGCAAGCCATCAGAGCTGAAAGACGAGGACTATAAAGATTTTTATCGCAAGCTCTACCCTATGAGTGATGAGCCTTTGTTCTGGATTCACCTTAACGTCGATTATCCTTTCAATCTCACAGGAATTTTATACTTCCCGAAAGTAAAGTCCAGCCTTGAGTTGCAAAAGAACAAGATTCAACTTTACTGCAACCAAGTATATGTGACCGACAGCGTTGAGGGCATCGTTCCTGAATTTCTCACTCTGCTCCACGGTGTCATAGACTCGCCGGATATACCTCTGAACGTAAGCCGCAGCTATCTGCAGAGCGACAGCAACGTAAAGAAAATCTCCACATATATCTCTAAAAAGGTGAGTGATCGCCTGCAACAGATATTCAAGAACGACAGGAAAGAATTTGAGGAGAAGTGGGATGACATCAGCATCTTCATCCATTACGGAATGTTGTCAGAGGATGACTTTTTCGACCGTGCAAAGAAATTCTCCCTGTTCAAAGACACAGACAACAAATATTTCACATACGAAGAATACAAGAAGCTGATAAATGACAACCAGACAGACAAAGACGGCAATTTGATATACCTGTATGCCAACGACAAAGAATCCCAATTCAGCTATATAGAGTCTGCAAAATCCAAAGGCTACAATGTGCTTCTGATGAACGGCCAGCTTGATCCGGCCCTTGTAGGCATGCTTGAGCAGAAGCTTGAGAAGAGCCGCTTCACTCGCGTAGATAGCGATGTAGTTGACAAGTTGATTACTAAGAAAGGTGACACAGAGACAGCCGTAGAAGCAGACAAGAAAGAGTTGATAGAACAGGTGTTTACCTCTCAGCTTCCCAAGATTGAAAAGATTGAGTTCCATGCAGACGCCCAAGGGCTGGGAGCGGAAAGCTCACCACTGATGATTACTCAGAGCGAGTATATGCGCAGGATGAAAGACATGTCACGCCTTCAGCCTGGTATGGCATTCTACGGTGAGATGCCCGATATGTTGAACCTGGTAATCAACACCGACCACGCTCTGATTAAAGAAATAATGGAAAGCGTTGGCAATGACACGTCAAAAGATTTGGGGCCCGTAAACAACGAGATAGCTGGTCTGAATGCGCGACATGACAGCCTAAACGAACTTACAAAAGGTGTGAAATGGGATGAAGTAGCCCAAGAGACCAAGGACGCTCTCTCAGAGACCGAGAAGAAGCTCAACGAAGAAAAAGGCAAGAAGAACGATATTATAGCCAACGCATCCAAGGACAACAAGACTGTCCATCAGCTT
This sequence comes from Bacteroidaceae bacterium, assembly GCA_045603885.1. GTDB lineage: Bacteria > Bacteroidota > Bacteroidia > Bacteroidales > Bacteroidaceae > UBA3839. The sequence goes on from JAZUMZ010000169.1 coordinate 5,903, forward strand.
ATAGACCTCGCTTTGCTTCAGAACGGCATGTTAAGAGGTGAAGCCTTGACTGCATTTGTCAAGAGGTCAGTTGAGCTGATAAGCAAGTAAAGCATAAATAATCAGACATTTGCACAAATAACAATGAGCAAATACACAGAACTTATATCCTCCTCAACAGGTATCAGTGTGCGACAAGTCGGAAACACTCTGGAACTGCTTGAGGAGGGTTGTACTATTCCTTTTATAAGCCGCTACAGAAAAGAACGCACCGGTGGATTAGACGAGGTCCAGATTTCATCGGTAAGTGAATGGCTTGACAGGCTGAAAGAGTTAGACAAACGCAAGATTACTATAATAAGCACTATAAACGAGCAAGGCAAGCTGACACCAGAGCTTCAAGCCAGGATAGAAGGATGCTGGAACTCAACGGAGTTGGAAGACATATACATGCCATTTAAGCCCAAACGCCGCACCCGGGCTCAGATTGCAAAGGAGAAAGGTCTGGAGCCACTGGCAGACTACATACTGGTGCAGAGATACGGTGATGTGTTGAGGGAAGCCGCTAAATATGTGAGCAAGGATAAATGTGTCGCAGACGCTAATGATGCCATCCAAGGCGCCAAAGACATAATAGCCGAACGTGTGAATGAGGACGAGCGTTCCCGCAACATAGTGCGAAACAATTTCAGCCATGATGCAGTAATCTGTTCCAAAGTTGTTAAAGACAAGGAAGATGAAGGTCAGAAATTCCGTGACTACTTCGATTTCAGCGAGAAGCTGAGCCGCTGCGCAAGTCACCGATTGCTTGCCATGCGCCGTGGCGAATCGGAAGGATTTCTACGTGTCAGTATCAGTGGTGACGACGACTTATGCCTTGAGAGATTACATCGCCAGTGGGTTCACGGCTCCAGTGACAGCTCCAAATACGTCGGTGAAGCAGTTGACGACTCATTCAAGCGCCTCCTAAAACCTGGCATAGAGACAGAGTTCGCCACTTCATCCAAAGAGAAAGCCGACAAAGAAGCCATCCGCATATTCATACGCAATTTAGAGCAACTGCTGATGTCAGCTCCCCTCGGTCAGAAACGCGTTCTTGGCATAGACCCCGGTTTCCGTACCGGTTGCAAGATTGTATGCCTGGACTCCGAGGGCAACCTCCTTCACAACGAGACAATATACCCTCACACCCCAGGTACAAAAAACGGCATAAGCAACAGACAGGCAGCCGCCAACAAAATCTGGACATTGACTAAGCAATACAAGACAGAAGCCATCTCCATAGGCAACGGTACCGCAAGCCGTGAGACCGAATCGTTCATACGTGGTCTTGGGTTGCCCAAAAACATTGAGATATATGTTGTCAGCGAAGATGGCGCCTCCATATACTCCGCCTCGAAAGTAGCCCGCGACGAGTTTCCGGACTACGACGTGACCGTAAGAGGCGCTGTATCCATAGGCCGCCGTCTGATGGATCCTCTTGCCGAATTGGTCAAGATAGACCCGAGCAGCATAGGTGTAGGTCAATATCAGAAGGACGTGAACCAATCGGCACTTAAGAAAAGCCTGGACCAGACAGTGGAATCCTGTGTGAACAAAGTCGGTGTAAACGTGAACACCGCCTCCAAGCACCTTCTTACATACATAAGCGGGTTAGGTCCGAGCTTAGCCCAGAATATAGTTGACTACCGCGCCAAAAACGGAGCATTCCGCAACCGCCAAGAGCTTCTCTCCGTCCCACGAATGGGCTCAAAGGCTTTTGAGCAGGCAGCCGGTTTCCTACGTATCTGCGGTGGTGACAACCCACTTGACAACAGTGCTGTCCATCCTGAATCCTACAAGGTGGTTGAACGTATGGCCCATGACCAAGGATGCAGTATTGAGACGCTGATGAGCGACAAGACAATCCGTGCAAAAATTGACCTTAACCGCTATGTGAGCGCCCAAACCGGCATACCCACCCTGACTGACATAATGAATGAGCTTGAGAAGCCAGGGCGTGACCCACGCAAACAACTCAAACAGTTTGCCTTCAGCGACTCTGTAAAAGAACTGGACGACGTGAGCGAAGGTATGATCCTGCCAGGTATTGTTACCAACATCACAAATTTCGGATGTTTTGTGGATGTCGGTGTCCACACCAAGGGTCTTGTCCATATAAGCGAGATGACCGACCATTTCATTAACGACCCCACAGAAGTCGTAAGCCTTCACCAACATGTCAAAGTCAAGGTACTGAGTGTGGATATTGCCCGTCAGCGCATGGCATTGAGCTTAAAGATATAGAAGATTGTTGCCCCAAGAGATTATTGTCCCTAAATACCATTATATTATGATACACCGACGGTTTATAACAGCATTATGCGCTATATGTATGACAACATGCATATCAGCGGCACAGACCGCATCTCGCACGATGGAAAGTTTTGACTTCGACTGGCAATTTCACCTGACGATGGAGAAAGACGCTGAGGATCAGGCAGGTCCAAGACTACGCACCGCCATTGAGGGCTGGGAGACCGTACAGTTGCCACACGACTGGAGTATCCACATGATTCCAGACAGCCGTCTGACAGGATGCAACGGCCATTTGCGAGGGGGCACAGGAGAGTATCGTAAGACATTCAAGGTTGACAAGAAAGACAAGGGGCGCAATATCTCCATCATATTCGACGGCATCTATAACCGCAGCACCGTGAGTGTCAACGGTCATAAACTGGGATTCCGTCCATACGGATTTGTACAGATTGAATACGACCTGACGCCTTATTTAAAGTGGGGTGAGGATAATGAGATTTATGTCAAGGTTGACAATCCCTCAGACAACGACCATATATCCCGTTGGTACACAGGAAGCGGCATATACCGCCATGCTTGGCTTGTGAAAACCAGCCCCACTCATATACGCACCAATGGTACTTATATAGTGACAAAGGACAACAAACGGGTGGTAATCACCACAGACATCACCGGTTCCACCTCCAAACGCCATAAGATTATTCATAAAATATATGACGCCGACGGTCAGCCGGTTGCCACTGGCACCGACGGCAAGGAGATAAACATTCCTTCTCCCCACCTATGGAACGGCATGTCTGACCCCTATCTATACAAAGTTGAGACTATATTGTCAGACGGTCGTAAAACGCTTGATATATATGAGAGCCATTTCGGCATACGCACAGTTGAATTTACAACAGACCGTGGATTCTTGCTTAACGGCAAGCCCCTGAAACTGAAAGGTTTTTGTCTTCACCAAGACGACGCATGCTTAGGCAGCGCATTACCAATTCGCTCTATGGAACGCCGTCTGGAGATCTTCCGCGATTATGGTGTCAACGCAATCCGCTGCTCCCACAATCCTCCAGCCCCTGAATTTCTTGACTTATGCGACCGATTCGGCTTTATTGTAATTGACGAGGCGTTCGACAAATGGAAATCCGGATATTATGCTGAATATTTCGATGACTGGTGGGAGAAAGACCTTCGAAACATGATAGAGCGTGACCGTAACCACCCATGTGTGGCAGTCTGGAGTATAGGCAACGAGCTTCAGGAAGCCTGGGATAGCGGCAACGAAGGAGTTAAACGCGCGCGTATGCTCCAGGACTTTGTTCATAAGCTTGAGCCATCCCGTCAGGTCTGCATGGCATGCCAGAACAGGCACCAGGAGAAGTTCAGTGGTGTTACAGACGTGGTAGGTTACAACTACTTGGAATCCCGCATGCTCAGCGATCACAAAAAAATCCCCGACCGCCGGTTTTTGGTGACAGAAGAGTTACCTTATTATTGCGGAGCAGAAGGAAATATACGCGCCTACGACACCAACAATCCATGGAATATAATTGAGTCAAACGAGTTTATCGCTGGTGGATTTATATGGACAGGCCAAGATTATATAGGAGAGGCTATGTGGCCGAGTTGTGGTTGGCCCTGCGGCTTGCTTTACCTCTCTGGCAAAGAAAAGCCCCGTGGTATCTGGCACCGCAGCCGCTGGAACTTAGACACGCCCGTTGTTGGTATTTCTGTAAGGGATGAAAGTTTAGACATAGACCACGGACGCGACTTGTGGCAATGGCCCAACATTGACAGCCGCTGGAATTTTCCATTCAGCTATGAGGGTCTGGTAATGGAAGTTCAGACCATCACAAACTGTGAGAAGGTAGAGCTGAAGATCAACAACAAAATTATGGGTGTCAAAAACACATCCGACTTCGCCAACCATACAATTGTGTGGCATGTCCCTTATTCACGCGGTCGCATAGAGGCTCATGGCATCAATGGCACAGACACCGTTGCACACTATGAGATCACAACAGCAGGAGAGCCTACTGCCATGAAAATAGAAGCAGACAGGACAGAACTACATGCCGACGGTCAGGATTTATGCTATATCCAGATGCAACTGGTTGACGACAAAGGCGTGGAGGTTTATCACCGTGAGAGAAAGATTACCGGAACGATTGAAGGTGAAGGAAAATTATTAGGACTGATAAACAACGACCTAAGACGAACAACCCCATTTACATCTACAGAAGACAACACCCATTTCGGCAGTGCATTTGCCATTGTTCAGACAACACGCAATGCAGGCCGTATAAAACTACATCTCAACGTCGAAGGTATAGACAACACATACGACGTTGAGATGACAAGCCATTAAAAAAATTTGAGCTTTCCGTTACGGATTGTCCATAAGAATCTCCGGGCGGTACTCAAAGTGCATTGTGTCGTAGTGGTACCAGCGACCTCCCCACACAAAGCCATGTTTCTCAAACACCTCGACTATGTCGAGTGGTATTTTGTTCTCGTATTTGCACTTTGAAGTCTCGGTTGCTTTGGGGTTTGCCCACAACCAATATGATTTGTAGTTTCCACCAATGTCAATGGTCATTCCATAGGAATGTGCGCTTTGTCGGTTAGCTCCTCTCACTTTTCTCCAATAGAATGTACCTTCCGACTTGAAATAATTCTTGTTAAGGTATTCTTTGTATTTAGGCAATTTCTTCAAATCCTCCGCTACAGCTTTCAGTTTCTTGTCCGCACCATTCACTTTTGTGAACTGAACTTTTTCACCGATCCAATCCACAGACACAAGTTTTGAGCGAACCTGGGAGGCCGACGCACCGTACATTTTCTTGAAGAACTCCTCACACCTGCTTCTTCCTGCATCCTGGAGATATTCAGGCTGAGCAACCTTACGGTCGTACTTAAACGCGAACATATCCTCGAGGTCGGCATCATCAAGTTTCTGTTCGAAAGACTTCTTCTTACCGTCGTCATACACTATTGATGATCCGTCACTCATGATGAGTTTCCCGTCTTTATATCCTTTCACGAAGTCTGGATAACATTTAATCAGGATACTTGCTCCTTTTGGGATAGCCTCGGTTTGTGTCGCTTCTTGTTCGACAGAATTGGAATTGTCCACACTATCCTGGTCATTCACTGCTACCAGGTCTGCAGATTCCTGTGTTTTGGATTCTTGTTGGCTGCTATTATTGCAAGCAAACACGGCAATATTAGCTACAATCAACGCACATGCCAGCAGAATCGTCAGTGTCTTTTTTGTCATAGATAATAAATTTTATAGTTACTAATTTAATAAACAGGGATTTATGCTAATATAACGAATAATATCATATAATTATATTGGCTTTGCCAATTGCAAATTAAGCTAATCTCAAGACATTATGTTTATGATTTCATCAAAAAAGCACCATAGTTCAATAATATTCTATATTCATCTGTTCTGTTACTATTAGTTGCTCTCCATCCTCACCATAATAAATGATTTGCATACCACGATATTGGGATGGAACCTTAATATTGTCGAGCAAATGCCACTTGGGCGGCCCGAAATCATAAGATGCTCTGTCAAGAATTATACGGTTGCCAATATAGTCTATCTCATAATATCCACCTCCGAGACAGCTGTCAGTAAACTTCAACAAATCTTTATGCATTCTGACCATGCCAAGCCGCAAATAGCCTGCCATTGTTATTATGAATTTGGGATGATTCATAAATAAATGGATTTCAAATTACTGATTTAGCATCAATTATGAGATGAGCGAGTCGCGATTTTAAACCCCTCTTTATTCCATGTGTATATCCATGCACCATTACGGCTGGTAAAGGTGTCGCCAGACACAGAGAGAATTTCTCCGACATAAGACACGCTCAGTGTCTTAATTTTAATTCCCCTGGAATCATAGATATAATACCAAGCGCCGCTCTTCACGACAAAAATTGAGGAACTGAATCCTTGCAACTCACCTATACTCCGGCTGAGTGTCTTAAACTTTTTACCGTCCTGGTCGTATATATAATACCAAGCGTTTGTTGTCTCTATATAACTGATACTTTGAGCCTTTAGTGTGTTTGCTGCCACAAACAATGTCAATAGGAATAATAGTCTTTTCATAGTGGTTTGTATTAGTTACCGCAAATATACAAAAAATTATGAAAGTCAACAAGACAAAGAATAATTTTTAAGTCTTGTACTATTTGTTTTGTTATTTGATTAATTTTCGAACTTCAAATTTATCCAATAAAATTTTTATCAATTTGTTTGTGGGATAATAGATTTTTCGTAGCTTTGGCTTCGCCGAAGTACTTGCATTCGATAATTCAAAAAATGCTGGCATTTTTAGGAATTGCGCTCGTTTATTAGATAAAAATCTCACATTCTGAAAATAAATCAATTTA
>JAZUMZ010000170.1:0-11722 GCA_045603885.1 Bacteroidaceae bacterium
AGTACAGAAACGGGCAAAGCTCGATTCTCAAAGCACGCATGGCGATTGAGGAGCAGAAAGCCAAAGAAATCGCCAAGGCAGCAAGACTGTTTTAAACAAAAAACTTACATTATGGAATTTATAGACACAAAAGCACAACAATTCTACGAAGACCTCAACAAACGGATGGAGGAAGCCGAGCAAAGGGCTGAGGCAGAACGCGCCGAGCGCAAAAGAAAGAGCCGGGTGAGGCAGATGGGCAACGTGCTCAGCGGACTGGCAAACCTCTACTGGGCAAGCAAAGGGGCACCGAGCCAGGAACCCGCACACAAGGATCAGAGCAAGACAAACGGTGAGATAGAGCCTGGAGCAGACTCCGACAGGCTGATGAAAGCCCGGCAGTCGCTGGCACGGCTCAGGATGGCAGGCGCCAAGACCGCCGCCAATATCGACTACACCGCCCAAAGGCAACAAAACGAAACCAGGAAGACAGAGGCGGACATAGGCAAACGGGAGGCGGAGGTTGAGAACCTGAAAGCCAGAGGAAGACTGATCGAGAGCAGGACGCGGCTCACCGACGCCGCTACCGACATGAAACGCAGCGAAGGGGAAATCAAGCGGCAAGAGGCTGAGAACATCGGCCAGAAACACGAACAGGAGGCGGAGATACGCAAAGCCAGGTCACAAGCAGCCTGGGCTGCAGCCGAACGGCAACGCACCTCCCTCCAGAGTCTCAGAAAACAGAGAGGGAGGAAGTAAAAGAGAAAAATGAAAAGTGAAAAGTGAAAAGTGAAGTTTCGGAATGCCGAAGCATCGAAATCTCGAAACATCGAAGCATCGAAAATCCCGAAATAACGACATCCCGAAAAAATTAAAAATCAAAAAGAATTATGAGCACCGAGCAAACACCAAAAGAGCTGTTTTTGAAGCGGTTCGCCGAGCGGTTCGGCACAGCCGACCCTGGCGACGAAGAGAACTATTACAACAACGCCAACAGACTCCTCGACGACTACGAGAGCTACGAGGCCGCCACCCACAACTTGCTGGGAGCCATAGACGGCAACGAGCAGTTGATGGACATGCTGGCTGAGGCGTCGGCCCGCCCCGACTTCGACCCTGTCGTGTGGATGGTGGAGAAGCAGGGGATCGACCTTCAGGCGGTGATGAGCGACCCCGACTATGCCACATTGCTGTCGAAAGCGCATAACGCACACTTAGAGGAGGAGGCGCGGCGACATGCCATCGACGAGGAGATGCGCGCCAACCTACCCCGCTCCCTACAGGCCATCAACGAGAAAGCCCAAGAGATGGGAGTCGGCGAGAAGCAGAGAGACGAGACTGTAGCAAGACTGTGGCAGACGGGAGAGGACATGGTTAAAGGCATTCTGCCTGTGGATCTCTTCGAGCTGATTGTGAAAGGCAGCGATTTCGACAGACAGCTGAGCGAGGCCTATGAGCAAGGACGCGCCGAGGGGTTGAACACCAAGATTGAGGAACACCTCATAAAGGTGAGAAACCGCCCCTCAGGAGTGATGCCCACCCAGAAGCCTCTCGACACAGAAACCAGGCAGGCAAAGACAAAAAACCCTTTTGTAGATAGCGACTGGAGTTGAGATACAAAGTCTTAACCTGAAAAAAGTGTTATTATGGTTTTTGTAAAACTAACAAAACTTAAATGACAGAAGTTTCGGATGTTAAGAAGGGAGTTAAGGGTACTTCTATAAATTAGTTTTTATTTTTCTCAAGGGTGCTTATTCGCGCTTCGACGCTTTACGTTTCTTAGCGGCATCTTTATCTTCGCTGAATCTTGTCACGACTCGACAAATAGAAAGTAAACTTTCTTTTGTTCTCGCTGCTCCAAGATTTGTCCTTTTGTCTTGAACCATAGCTCGCTATGCTTCTGCGGCTGCAAGAACAAATCTACTCGCTAATAAACTGCAAATCGTCTGAAGCTAATTTATAGAACCACCTTAAAACGTTTGCAAAGTTACAAAAATTTTATGAAATATTTGCCATTCTATACGAACAATGTGCAAAAAAACTGAAAATTAACAATTTCCAAAGACAAAACAACGAAAAAATCAGGTTGTGGATTACAACCTGATTTACTACTTTTGGTATTATGTGTACTAAGTCTGGCTATGCTTGCAATGCACTGAGATTTTCCTTGAGAGCCGCGATTTTTGTTGTGGCGTCGCTCAGTTTCTTGCGTTCCAGCTCAACGACCTGTGCGGGGGCATTGTTAACAAACTTTTCATTGGAGAGTTTCTTGCTCACACCAACCAAGAATCCCTCAAGGTGTTTAATCTCCGCCTGAATTTTGGCAATCTCCGCGTCTTTGTCGATAAGGTCGCCGAGAAGAACAGCAAACTCGGTGGTTCCCACGAGGAACGCGGAAGTGCCGGCACTCTTGCTCTCAACCTTTTTAACCTTTGTCAGATTAGCCATCTTGGCAACCATGTCGTTGAGATAGTCCACCCCACTCTGGCCGATTACCTCCACCTCCAGCTGCTCTTTCTTGGCTATGTTCTTCTTGCTTCTCACATTGCGTACACCTGCCACAATCTGCTTCATAATCTCAACGTCGGTAAGCAGTTTCTCCTCGTCGGCAGTAGGCTCTTCAAGTTTGAGCGTGGTGAGCATGATGCTCTCGTCGTCATTACGCTCAAAGATGTGATGCCACAGTTCCTCTGTTATGAATGGCATAAAAGGATGAATCAGCCTCATGAGCATGTCGAAGAAACGGAGCGTCTCGTTATATGTCACCTTGTCGATTGGCTTGAGGTATGCCGGCTTCACCATCTCAAGATACCATCCTGAGAATTCATCGGTAAAGAGCTTGAACACAGCCATAAGAGCCTCGCTGAGACGATATTTTGCATACAAATCCTCTATCTCTTGGTATGCTTTCTTCATCACAGCGTCGAACCACCTGATAGCCTGGGCGGAAGTCTCCGGCTGAGAAATGTCGGCAGTCTCCCACCCTTTCACCAGCCTGAAAGCATTCCATATCTTGTTGCAGAACGCCAGTCCGTTCTCGCAGAGCTTCACGTCAAACAAAATGTCGTTGCCGGCAGGTGCGGAGAGCAGCATCCCCATGCGCACACCGTCGGCACCGTATTTGTCGATAAGCATGAGCGGGTCAGGTGAGTTGCCAAGTTGCTTTGACATCTTGCGTCCAATCTCGTCGCGGACGATACCTGTGAAATAGACATTGCGGAACGGCACATCCTTCATATATTCCTCTCCTGCCATGATCATACGTGCCACCCAGAAAAAGATGATATCGGGGCCCGTCACGAGATCAGCCGTGGGATAGTAATATTTGATTTCGTCGTTTCCAGGATTGTTGATGCCGTCGAACAGCGACACAGGCCAAAGCCAGGAGGAGAACCACGTGTCGAGTGCGTCCTCGTCACGCTTCAGCTGGTCGATGGTTATCTCCTCAAATCCCGGTATTTTCTTAGCCTCCTCAAGTGCTTCCTCGGGAGAGAGAGCCACCACATACTTCTCCTCGTCGTTGTCTGTGGGAAGGAAGTAAGCGGGTATGCGATGCCCCCACCACAGCTGGCGGGATATACACCAGTCCTGGATATTCTCAAGCCAGTTCTTATATGTAGTCACATATTTCTGAGGATAGAACTTAATCTCGCCGTTGAGAACCGGGGGAAGGGCAATATCGGCAAAATGCTTCATCGAGAGGAACCATTGTTTACAGAGTCGCGGCTCCACGGCCGTGTCCTGGTTGCGCTCCGAATATCCCACCTTGTTCTCGTAGTCCTCCACCTTCTCCATCAGCCCGGCTGTGTCAAGGTCCTTGGCTATCTGCACACGCACGTCCATACGGTCCATACCCACATAAAGCCCGGCTTCCTCAGACAGTGTCCCGTCAGGATTGAATATATCGATAATTTCCAGGTTATGTGTCTTGCCCAGTGCGTAGTCGTTGACATCGTGGGCCGGCGTAACTTTCAGGCAGCCAGTTCCGAACTGTATGTCCACGTAGCGGTCCTCAATAACGGGAATCACCCGGTTCACAAGCGGAACAATGACCTTATGGCCCCTGAGCCACTGGTTTTTAGTGTCTTTAGGGTTGATACACATGGCGGTGTCGCCCATGATGGTCTCGGGGCGGGTTGTGGCCACCACCGCATAATACCTGCCGTCGCCGTCCCGATGCAGCACCTCTCCCTCTTCGCCAGTGGGCTTCACAGGGTTTGTGTCTGTGTCAGCCACATAATATCTTAGATAATAAAGCTTGCTTTTCTCGTCATGGTAAATCACTTCCTCGGTGGAGAGCACAGTCTGTGCCTTCGGATCCCAGTTCACCATACGCAGACCGCGGTAAATCAGACCTTTCTTGTACAAATCAACAAACACCTTCATTACACTCTCCGAGCGTTTCTCGTCCATTGTAAAGGCGGTGCGGTCCCAGTCACAGGATGCTCCGAGTTTCCTCAACTGTCTGAGTATTATTCCTCCATGCTCTTCTTTCCATGCCCACGCATGCTCAAGGAACTGCTCGCGTGTCAAGTCGCGCTTCTTGATTCCTTGTGATGCCAGCCTCGCCACCACCTTCGCCTCTGTAGCGATTGACGCATGGTCTGTACCAGGCACCCAGCAGGCGTTCTTTCCGTCCATACGCGCCTTGCGTATGAGGATATCCTGAATTGTGTTGTTCAGCATATGTCCCATATGGAGCACACCCGTCACATTTGGTGGCGGAATAACAATTGTATAAGGTTCTCTCTCGTCAGGCTTAGACGCGAAGAGTTTGTTACTTTCCCAATATTCGTACCATTTACTTTCAACCTCAGCGGGGTTATAGATTTTTTCCAATTCCATTGTAGAGCTTCAAATTAAAATTTCCTGCAAAGTTACAAAAAATTCGGAGCACCTGCAAAAATATGTGTTTCATTTTCACAAAAACATAAATAACACTTTTGTTGATATCAATCTTTTCAAGATAATCGTTTGGCATTGATGGTGACAGCCCAATACGATAGAGCAACGCTCTCAGGCATCATAGGTGGGGTTTTGAAGGTTTTTGTCTTCATCTAAGGAATAAGGGAATAAGGGATTTAGATTTCCCTTATTCCCTTAATCCTTAGAAAACAAAAGGGAGAATCGTCAAATGAAGTTTCCTTCCTTTGCATTATAACCTCGGAGAGGTTACATATTAATAACCCCGGGTCGCAAACGCAGTGCAGCGTACCCGGGGTGATACCAGACACAACACACAGTGAACCCTGAAGGGGTTCCATACATTCGTTTAATCCTTTCATCCTTGTTATATAATAACATCGCGCTCCGCACTGGATTTAAGGACTAAATGGATTATTCCTTATTCCCTTGTTCCTCAGAAAACAAAAGAAGATAAAAAAACAAATGGTCACGGGCGCTGCCCTATGCCGTGGCTGATGACATAGCCTTACAAAAACAAGTTTTTGACGGCCATGCCATCATCCCCGTCAGCACTTCGTGCCGACTATCCTTAACAAAAACCTCCACTGCGTTCCGAACAAAAAACATTTCGCTTCGCTCCATTTAACAAAAAAAGCACAACCATAAAAAGAGGTTGCTACGTCAATAAAAATGCTATGAAACACCCAATCCGCATGGTTTTTGTTAAGCGTCAGCGGTTTTTGATTATTATTTTAGATAGAAGCGACGAACTAAGTGCCAGAACTTTCAAGAAGAGTTTTTAAGGTTTTTGTTTTATTTGGTTACACAAAATCTTGCAGGTGCGCCGAAAATATCCGGATGCTATTAAAGGTGGACTCGCATTTCTCCAGTGTGAAGTTTATGTATAAAGGAGAATTGAGGTTGTTGAAAAATACGTACTTACGTAAAAAAAACGAACGGTTATTTGTTGGTATTGGAAAAACTTAGTAACTTTGAGGCGTAACAAATCAAGGACGCCCCTTTGCCTACCAGTCAGACCTATCCAACGGTAATTACCATCAGATAACTATTATCATTAATTGAAGTTGCGGAAGTTAAACAGGAAGTTAAACAGGAAGTTAAATAGGAAGTTAAATAGGAAGTTAAATAGGAAGTTAAATTCTTAAAAATAAAGTGATTAAAATTTTTTTATGTTAAATTCTAACACTCTACCGATTATGAAAAAGTATATTTTATTGCTATTATGCACTTTTACCGGGTTATGTACTTTAAATGCAATGACACCGATGTATCCATTGTCCGTTGACAATGTTGTGTCCAGCAACAAGGGTGAGATTAGTTTCAAGATGTATGGAGTCCTTGGAGGAGGTGAGACCGATGCCTATATGACGATGTCAGGCAACACAGGCACCTTCGAATACAATGGTATTGTGAGGAAACTGAAACTGGAATCATACAACCAACGTACAGGACGCCTCATAATCAAAGAATTCGACTCAAAAGGCAAGTTCATCGGAAGGTTCGACGGGACTTACACTTACAGCAAGGAATACCCAGGAAGCACATACAACGGAGTATTCACGAACTATAAGGGAAAGAAGGTGGATTTTTCTCTCCATAAGCTGTATTACTAAGACATCACCGGCTTTTGTCTTCTGATTCAATTAAATAACAAAGAAAGATGAAACAACAATTATGGACCACATGTCTCAAGACATGGCTGTTTGTCTTGCTGTCGGTCGTTATGACTAACGTGGCTGCACAGACGTTCGAATACCCGGAGTATGAAGACGACACCATTCGTATCTGCGTGGTTCATACAGGCGCGCAACCCACCATAACCGATTTTGCCACAGCTTATCTCAATCATAAGAAAGATGATAACAAAGTGTTCAAAGCTGTACGAGAAGAATGGATTCGGCATCAACAGAAGAAACTGCCTGGCGACAGCTGCACCACCATGCTGGTTGACACCAAGAATGGTTATTGGCGCTACGAGCATCATAAACCTGCATACAAGGACACTGTTGTCGTTGAAATGTGCTATTGGAATTGTAAAGACGGTAAACACAAATTGCTTGCCGTGAACGGAGTGTGGAAGATGGAGGAGGATTATGGCTACGACGATTTTGTTGGTACCCAGTTCTTTCTCTATGACAAAACGGAACGGACTATGCGCAATATTTGGGCTGAGGACATTGGCGCACTCTACGACGGCGATGGTCTCTCCATTTTCTTCCTACCACGCAAAGGAAAGGACATAAGAGTGTCGGCCGCCGGTGGAGGCGAACGCTGGGACGAAGTGCTGGAATGGGACGGTTTCCAGTTCTCATCCAGGGCATTCCAAGAAGAATAAACCACTTTATTTAATAACATCAACAACAGAACGCCATTAGCGTTCGTTGTCATGGATGCACAAGAGAATTATTTCCTTATCGGAGCACAGGAGGGTCCTTTCCCGATTGTGGAAATAACGAAGGATGTCAACTCTGAGTCAAAAGCCAATGATATCAAGGTGACATTCTCACGTAAGAAATCGCTTATTCCTTGCTCAATTTAATCCTTATTTTGCTGAATTATGGGCAAATCCATCTGAATATCGATTATTTTTGCTAATTTTGTGAGAAAATAATAATGAGCATGACAAAGGAGGAATTATTACAACGGCTCAGCGACATCGAATGGGATGACTTCGAAGTGAAAGAAGCCAAAGATAAGTTGCCGGAAGATGTTTGGGCGTCTGTCTCCGCTTTCTCAAACACTTCCGGCGGATGGATTGTGTTCGGTGTGGCACAACACGGAAAGAGATTCGAGGTGCAGGGCGTGAACAACGGGGAGAAAACAGAGAGCGATTTCCTTAACACACTCAGAAACGGGCAGAAGTTCAACCACAAACTTCACCCTAAAGGCTATAAATATAACATAGACGGCAAACTGGTTCTGGCTTTCTTGATCCCATCTTCACCCAATAAACCAATATATTATGGAAATCCTCGTAATACGTTTCTGCGTTCAGGAAGTGGGGACAGACGTGCCGAGGATATGGAAATAGATGCAATGATGCGCGACCAGGCTTTCGGCTCAAAAAGTGAAGAGGTGATAAAAGGAACAAGCATCAATGACTTGAATCAAAGTTCATTCGGCAGTTACCGCAACTATCTTCGTGCATTCAATCATGATTTTCCGGCAAATGAGTTGGACGATGATGCTTTCTGTGACAGGCTGGGTATCTCAGTGAATGGAGAGTTGACATACGGAGGACTGATGATGCTAGGCAAATGGGAAACGGTACGCAAGTATGTTCCAAACTTTTGGATTGACTATCTCGAAATACCTGGTACAAGTTATAAAGACGCATCAATACGTTACACCTACCGTATGCAAGAGCTTGATAATATATGGGAGTGTTACAATGTTATATTCCAAAGATTAAGGAATTATTGTGACAACCCATACGTGGCCCGTCCTGATGGTGTGGGCGTGGAAGATGAGTCCCAATTATACGCCTTAAGAGAAGGGCTTGTAAACCTTTGCTCACACTCCGATTATTTTAGCCCTGCCCATCCAACTATAAGGGTGTTTACAGATAGGATTATGTTCCAAAATCCAGGACGTTTTATAATCGACCCTAATGACCAAACACAACGATTACAGTCATTACCGAGGAATCCTACAATAATACGTCTCTTCCGTCATGCAAAACTGAGTGAAAACAGTGGATATGGCTTCGACAAAATGCTGGTGTGGAAAGAGCGAACTGGAATGGATGTTGTATTTAACACAGACTTGCTGCTG
Organism: Bacteroidaceae bacterium; assembly: GCA_045603885.1. Classification (GTDB taxonomy): domain Bacteria; phylum Bacteroidota; class Bacteroidia; order Bacteroidales; family Bacteroidaceae; genus UBA3839. Next base: position 8,680 of record JAZUMZ010000170.1, read on the forward strand.
TCCGATGTCACATTCTATCGAAAGTCCAACGGGGGTACTACCCCCGTTACTACCCCCGAAACTACCCCCGAAACTACCCCCGTCACCACCAAAGAGGCCATAGCGGACAAAATTATAAAAATTGTTATCGCCACACCACAGATTACAAAATCTGAATTGGCAAATCTTTGTGGCATGACTGTTGACGGGATTCGCTATCATCTCTCAAAAATGAGAAAAGCTGGAATGATAGAATGGTCTGGAAATAGCCGAAATGGTAAATGGATAGTGAAAAACAAAGAATAACACTGTCTTTTTACGCATATATATAAAAGAGTACTTTTGCAATGTTCAATGCAGAAGTACTCTTTAATATGGATCAAAGACTCGTCCATGCGAGAGAAACACAAATACGACGCGTCGGACTTTGAGTTTCTGGACTCCATTGCGGACCCTCAAAAGAGGGCTTCGATATTGTCATTGGCAATCCACCTTATGTTAATGTGCAGTTGATGAGTGATGCCGACAAGAGCATATACAAGAAATTGTATTCTGTATTTATCAAACGCTGCGATTTGTTTGCCTTGTTTGTCGAACTCGGTATGTCTCATCTTGCGACAGATAAAGGTATTGTTACATTCATCATTCCTTCGGTTGTTCATTCCAATATGTCGTACACCAAACTTCGCGACATCATCCTCAATAACTGCTGGCTGCAAGAAGTTTGCTATACAGGTGGCGACGTGTTCAATGCACCTACTGTTGACACCACTATCTTGATTTGCAACAAGAAAGGCTGTCCTGACATTACACTGAAAAATGCCGTTAACTTCTCACAGCCAACAGTAAAAACCGTTCCTGCCGATTATTACTTCATGTTCAACAATGTGATTAGCGTGGTTGGAACATCCGATACCGATGGGCTGTTTTCAAAAGTCTTGAACGACCAATTCGAGCAACTTGGCAAACATTACACCGTGTTCCAGGGCATAGTGACAGGCAACAACCCAGCCTTTATCTTTGAGAACGAAAACGAGTCATTGCCATATGGCATCGAAAAAGAATTGTTGCATCCGATTTGCCACGGCCGAGATATTGAAAAATATATGGTGAGAAGTCGGGATAGAAGAATCCTCTACATCGACGGCAGCATCGGCATTGAAGACTATCCCAAAGCCAAAGAATGGCTAATGAACTACAAGGATAAACTTGAAACTCGAAGGGAAGTAAAAAGGAATGTAATAAAATGGTACGGCTTGCAATGGCCTCGCGTCAAATCAGAACTTGACTTGAAGGAGAAGATATTAGTTCAGAACACAAGAAACGAGGCTCTCAAAATTCGTGTAGCAGCAACACTTGACGATACGGGAATATATGGAACGCAAGGGCTAAATTTCATTATCCCGAAAGATGACGAGTCGTATTTGCATTACTTGTTAGGAATTTTGAACTCGAAGCTCATCAACCACCTGTTTGCCACCAAGTTTCTTAATTTGGCAATTAAGGCAGAGTACTTGAAGCAGATAAGGATACCGACGGCAACACTTACCCAAAAGGAAATACTGGCTTCGCTGGTTGATACGATATTGGCTAAGCGTAAACATAATCCCAGAGCTGATACGCTACTGGAAGAATACGAGATTGACCGCCTTGTATATAACCTTTATGGACTATCCGAAGACGAGATAAAGATTGTGGAGGGCTAAAATCCCTCCACAACACTAACTTCTTCTTCGGAAAGATTATACATACTATACACTTCTTCGTCGATTTCCCTTTGAAGATTTGTTGTATCGCCATTCACATCAAAATTTTTGATGTCAAGGATTTTGTTTACCAGTTCAGTTATTCTCTTTATATGGGACGGCTGTGATGGTAGTGGGATGTTATTAACCATATCTTTAGAAAATGTTATTCCACCGCAATAACTACTGGATGCGTATTTAGTTTTTATATAAAAGATAGGCAATTTTGAATTGAGGAATCCAAGAAGGAATTTCAGTAAGTCAACATTATCATTGCAAATAACGATTGTTGATTTTCTAGGAATAATAGTGGCATCCTCATCAATACATCCATCAAGGAGATTTAGCCCCTTGAAAATTATTTTGGGACTTGCAGCTCTTTTTGTATAACTCTTTCCAAGTGTGGAATTAAAAGCTTCCTTATTGACAACAGGGAAACTATATTTTCCTCCATATGATATTTCCTTATCTGCCCATTTATTTCTATACTTTTCAATTGTACCAGTATTGATAGGCTTGTAATATATATCCATATTGGGTGACCTGTTCTCTTCTATCAAATCTTTTACAATATAAAAGTCTGATGTGGCACATGCATTTTCACATTCTGCTAAATCGGATAATTTTCCTTTTATTCGTTCTATTTTCTGTATCAATTTTGAATGTTCTGAGAAAAGAAAATCTATTAAATATGGTGGCTGTAAGTTAATTGATTTTTCTGTAGTTATCAATTTAACCTCCTTTGTTTCAGAAAAATGGGCAGTATGAATATTGTCACTTTTCTTTGTAAACAACGTTATTATAGCATCGACAGTAGCACTTTCAAAAACTTTGCTTCCTGCTCTGGTTATAGTATAAAGTCTGGTGCATAATTGGTTTTTTCTGAATTTCTCGCCAAAAGGTTTAGAAAGCCATTTATCTGGTGTAATGAAAGACACAATGTTGCCAATTGATAATGACAATTCAAGAAATGCCATATAAATATCCCAATTACCTGCCAAATTAGAATATTTAGCTTGCAATAATCTTCTTTCCCACTCCAAACCGAGATTTGTCATTGTTTCCGAATCTATGTATGGAGGATTGCCAATGACAATATCGAAGCCCTCTTTTGAGGGTCGTTTCTGGCTTACGCACAAATCAATGATAGATGCCATACTCCTCCCATCTCACTTGTTGACAATTTATAGGTGCATGTAGCCCTGTATAAACCAAGTATCGATAGAGGGTGGTTTTTGAAACCTTTATTTTCTTTGCTATAACAGTTTTCTTTGTACCTTTAGAAAGTTCCTTGATTATCCAATCATGTTTTTTGTCAC
>JAZUMZ010000171.1:0-6003 GCA_045603885.1 Bacteroidaceae bacterium
AAGCGGTCTTAGGAAGACAACACTTAGCTACAACTCCTTGGCTCACAGAACGACATGGCTACGATCCGACTTAACAACAACCACATACACTCATGGCCTACACCCAGCTGTACTACCATATAGTCATCCGCACCAAGCACAGCATACCATGTATAGTAGAAATGCATGAGAAGGAGCTGTATAAATATATATGGGGCTTTTGCAACAATAACAACTGCAAGCTTGAGCGGATAAACGGTATGCCAGACCACCTACACATGCTCCTGTCTATCCACCCGTCACTGTCTATATCATCGTTTATACATGATCTGAAACTGGCATCGACCTATTATATCAAAACCAACAGTGATAAGTTCCCTCTGTTTCAGGGATGGAGTGAGGGCTATTGTGCCTTGACATATAGCAAAGACGAGAAGTCCAAGGTGTATGATTATATAGTCAGGCAGAAGGAGCACCATCAACGTAAGACTTTCAGGGAGGAGCTGATAGAGGTGCTCACGGAGTGTGGCATACCATACGATGAGAGGTATATATAAGCCTGTGTTGTTCATCCCCTCCGGGGATGACACACTGGTGGATGTACATGACCTGCCCCGGGTAACATGCGTTACCCGGGGTTACTATAGTTGAACCCCTCCGGGGTTGTAAGCGCTTATGTACCGTATCTATAAGTGCTCAGGGGCTGTTCCTGTTATCGCTCAGGGACAGTTTCCGTTATCGCTCCGGGGCTGTATCTATTATCGCTCCGGGGCTGTTCATGTGAGTACTCAGTGACTGCTGCTATTAACGAGGTGCTCTATTTGATATAACTTTGATATAGTGTTGTTACGGAACCGGGCTGTATGGCCTCACAGGGCGGGCATCATGGTTCTGTTCTGTCACAAATTTCAAGACTGCGTTACTAATTGTTCCTTTAGGTTGAAAGTAAACAGAACTTCCTACCCTGTTCGTATTGTGGTCTGACAACCAGAAATATCCTACAGATTGATCTTTTTGTTGTACTGACATTAATGTTCCATCGGAATTGTTTGCTGAATAGTAGCCTGTTGTCGGCACATAAAACACTTGTTTGTAGCGGTCTATTTCAGTGACTGCGGAATTGTGCTTGATAGCATAGAAATATCCACCTTTATTGTCAGCAGCAGCCTTGTCCCACATATTAAGTTGGTCCAATCCCTGGTATGGGGTATCATATGCAACTGAATTGCCAATAACCATAACATCAAATATATTTTTTTGCGGCATCTGGAATCCTGGCGGGCAGGGGTCGTACAGCGTCTTGGTGGTGTTCCAAAACAGGTAATTGTGGTTCTCATCCCACCAAGAATACGAATCACCCACAGTCATCAGCTTGTCGTAGTTGGCGATTGCTGCTGGAACAAAGTTGGTTATCTCTTTTTTTATTTTGAAATTGGATGTTATGTCTGTTCCGCTTGCGTCATAAATAGTTCGGGTGGGATAATATTCTGTACCTCCTTCTTTTACTTTTATTGTTTTCATTACCATAGGCAAAGCCGTAGGTCGTCCCCACTGATACACGGTGCTGGTGCCGGTGATAAGTTCCTGTGTCGCTTCCTGACGTAGTTTGAGGTAAATGGTCTCAGGATTCTCAGCACTAGCAGCTTTCTCTGTCTGCACTATTTTCACCCATACCTCGTGGGGGTCATATTTATTCCATTCATTGGCATCTGGCACCCATCCGAGGTTTACTGGCAAGATTTGCCCGGTGGAATTTCCGTTGATATCGGTTAGTGTCACAATCTTGCTGCCGTTGTAGTATGAAGGGTAGTGGATATCTACAGTCTGCCAATTGGCGTTAGGATAGACTTCATCTGTAACCCATATATGCCATGACCAAAGAAGCTCTTCTGTCTCAAGGGTTGATGATGTTGTGGGGTATTGGGTTTCTACTATTTTGTCTTTGAACTCATATTCTTCATAAACAGGGTTGTTGCTTTCATCATAAACTAAATTGTTTGATTCATCGACTTTTTGACGTTGTTTGTAGATATGTCTACTTTCTGTTTTATGCTTTTTCCCATAAAGCCCAATAACTGCGTTTCCAGGCTGAAGTACAGAATTGTTAACTGTAAAACCGATGAACTCACAGGATGAACCAGTTGGTTTATCTGTAATACCGTCTCCAGAAAGAGTTATTAGCCCTGATACGTCCTGCCATAATAATTTTGCAGAAAGGTTTGTTCTCAGATATGAGTACTGTGTCTCTATTTCTACTCTGGTAACTTGATCATTACTTTCTTCTGTTGTAGGTGTGCCAGCTTCTGTAGTATTTGTTAATGTACTATTAATTTGCGTCAAAATATCCGCATGTTTAATAACGTTTCCTGCATGGTCAAGGAATATGTCGTTTGGATTCAGATTGCCACTGGCATAGGTCTTTTCTGTTCCATTCTCGTATGCATTTCCATATACAATAGGGAATTTGTAGGTTCCCTCAGAGTTTACTATATAGGAATTTGCTGTTGTATATATGGGCTGGGAACTCAAACTCTCACCAGAGGCTGAACCTCCATTTGGACGGGTGTTGGATAGGTTTATATTTACTGCAGGTGTGTTTCCTCTTATGTTATTTATGTGGTTGATGGTTGCGGTAGGTGTTTGTGCGTTGAAACTATATGAGATGTCGCCTGCTGTTCCTGTAGTCCCTGACTGTGCCGTTGCTTTTTCACCACCGCGGTCCCATCCTGTGAAGCTTGCCAGCCATTTTCCCGGTCCAGTGTTCAATAATGACCATGTGGTGGCATCCGAACTCTCAGCAAACCCCTCTAAAATCCAGTCAACAGCTGTGTGCTCGTTGATTCCATTAGAGTTGGTTGAGTAGTTAACAATATTGCGGAAACTGTGAATCTTGAAATTCTTAAAATTGGCATCCGAATGTTCGTATGATTTACTTCCTTGTCTGTAGGCATCCATAAAGTTTGTACCATATACACCACCTTTTTCAGGAACACCTGAGACCTCATTAGATGTAGAGTAATCGCTACTTGGTGCCACCACCAAATAATAATCCCCCTTGAGCTGGCCGATGGTGACTTTGTAGGTCACGGAATATCCGGGACTCCAAATGTCGCTGGTGAGGGAGGCTGTGAGGGTGCGGGTGGTGGTTTCGGTGCCTTTCTGTATTGTCAGTCTGAGCTGGGAGTCTGCGCCTAAGGTCTGGGGCATAAGGAAGAGGACGGAGTCACCGTCGATATAGACGTTGCCGCCGTAGTTCTCAACCTTGCTGTTGGGATATATGGTGTATGCCGCTGCGCCGCTGAGGCCAGTCCACGTGCCTGTGCCGTTTTCAGGCTCGTATGTGCCCACGTTATTTATATGGGTAATCTCAATTCTTTTGATGGTTATGTCGGTCGGTATGTTTCCCTGTGCGAAGCGGACGGCGGTGAGGATGTGCTTGAATTTCAGGTTTACGATCTTATCGTCGAGTCCGAGGTGCTGCTCTTTCTCTGTGCTTCCGTCGGGATATTTTATGTCTGTGTTCGAAGGCCCGGCGTCAATGTCAATCTCGTCAGACTCCCCATACAGCACGTCGCGCTGGCCGCGGGGGTCATCGGGCACCGTGTATTTGAAAGTGGGGGCTGTCATCATGTGAGAAGTGGTGTTGTAGTCCGGGTTGGTCACCGTCATGTCGAGATCCTCGAGCGCGGGGGAGATTGCGAAGAACTTCATCTTGCCTCCAGCCACGTCGTAGGGCCAGTGTACCGACGTGCGCCAGCCGCGGATTTTCTTCGCCAGAATCTGTTTGAAGAGTTGGCGGCCATAAGATGTGCTGGTATAAGCGTCACCCCAGATCGTCAGCGAGTCGTGGAACGTCAGCGGGTTGTCGCCGGCTTCCACAAGCTCGTCAAGTCCGGCGCGTGTCATCGGGCTGCCTGTGGTGCGTTTGCCGCCCGAGGCGGTGTGGGGGTGTATGCCCATCAGGGGCAGCACCATGCGGTGGATGTTCATCCCTTCGGCGTCGCCGCTGAGGGGATGGCTGCCGAAGGCGTTGGCAGCCACGGTCGCGCTGTCGTACGGCATCTTGCCCGCTGCCTTGCGCGCCTTGCCTATTTCCATCAGCAGGTCCGACTGCTCAACTACGTTCAGGCTGAACGACATGCCGTCCAGGTTCTCGTCGCTCTCAACGTCGATTCCCAACTCGTCCTTGCAGCCCGCAAGTCCCAGGCCTATAATTACCGCGGCCGTCGCCGCAAAAATCTTTCCTTTCATCAGTTATTTTTGTTCTTGTTTTATTTGTCCTTTCTTGTATGCGGCGATATCATCGCCGCCTCGATGCCTCGATGTTTCGCCGCTTTCGAAGTTTCGATGCTTCGATGTATCGATGCTTCGATGCCTCGAAGTCTCCCTCTTACCACTGATCGGTGTGCTTCGCCTGGTCGAACACCACGGTGATGGTCTCCGGGCCGCGCACCTTGTCGTCGCCGGGAGCCAGCTCGTCGACGAAGGCATAGCAGTAGATAAATCCGCTCTCCCATTTAATCTGCATCTGCAGCAGGTTGATTGTAACCTTGGCGGTGAGCGGCTTGCTTTCTATCTTGTTGCCGTAGGCGTCGGCCTGGTAGCCGGTGGCGGTGATGGTGATGTTAGGCACGTCGTCATCGTTCATCACTTGCGGCACAGCCAGTATGATATTGCCCGGCGCATAGTTGTAGTGCTTTTCCACACGCTCGTCGTAAACCTCCAAAGCCGTGTTGTTGTCCAGGTTGGTGGAGTAGGTGTAGCCTAAGGCATTTTTTCCGCCAAATTCTGACCAATCCTTGCCGTCCTGCTCTTTCTCCTCTTCGGTCATCGTGGTGGCCTTATATCCCGGTGTATCCTCGAAGTAGTCGTACATATACGTGTCGTTGAGCATCACGCGGTTGCCTTTCTTGTCGAAGCGGAACCAGTAGGGGTTCATCACGTAGTGGTTCACGGTGGCGGACCCCAGCGTTCCCAGGGTCTTGGAGGTCAGCTTTGTGCTGTATTTCTGGGTTGCAGAGTTGTATGTCACCTCCGGCGTGAACACACACTGCGTGTGTATGTTGTTGAAAGCCATCTCGTAGTCAATCAAGGCGCGGTAGCGGCTGTCCTCCACGCTCCTGATTCCGCCGTCACGGTACCACCGCTCGCAGTTGTCCTCGTCGGGCACGCTCAGGTTCAAAGCCACAAACTTGTCCTTGGTGAGTGTCTCGCGCACATCTCCGGCCACATTTGGGTCGGTCTTTCCGTAAACCATAGCCTTCACCTCGTTCGCGCCCGTTTTTATATACATATTTCCGAGAGCGTCGGTAATCGAACATAGGCTGAGGTCTTCATAAGCTTCGGTGTATGTTTTCCAGATGTTGTCGAACCAGTCGGCGTCGGCTTTCTGTATGATGGTGTTGCCCTCGCTGTCAGTAAGCGGGTTGTTGCTGCCGTCAGTCTTAGGCTTGTACACCATGCGGTCGGCGCCCATGATGAAGGCATATAAGCGCACCTGGGCCAATGCGTGGTGGAACCGCAGGGGCACTGGCTTGGGTGTGTACTGTGCCTTGCCGTCCACATATTCCGTAAGCAGGGCGTAGGTGTCCTTTGAGCAGTCGGCCGCCACGTCGCTGATCATGAAGTCGCTGTGCTCCGACGCGTCGGGGTGCATGGTAAACTGCACGCTGCCCATGCCGCTACCCTCAGCCACGCCCATGCTGCCCGTGTTCACATGGATGCCGTGGTCGCCCGGCGCACCTGAGGTCACCGTCGCGTTCCAAGGGTAGTAGCCCCAGAAAGTGGCTCGGTGGTATTTTGTGTCTGAGCCGTCAATCTTGTTGTTCGACCAGAATTTCAGCGGCTCGTAGGTCAGCCGGTTGCGCTTGGGGTTGGATGCCGTGGCGGTCTCGAACACCTCCTCCGGATCCACCGGCGTCCCGATGGTCGCCGGCTGGTTGAAGAAGAAGTTGGCGGAGTAATATTTCTCCACGTCATCTGCGGTGATAGAGGCGATAGCTGTCTGCTCCTCTGACGTGGCGG
>JAZUMZ010000172.1:0-5636 GCA_045603885.1 Bacteroidaceae bacterium
TTTATTGGGGCTGCCAGGGATGAGGGTGGGGAAGTTGGTGTCTTTAAGGGGATAGGATGTGCCGCCAATCTCAACTGTGCCGGTGTCTAGGTCGATATGCTCCAACATCTTACGGTCGGACATGCCGAACTCTGGACGGCGGTCGAGAATACGGGCCTCTTCCTTGAACTGGATGATGGTGATCGCTTTATGCATCTGAGTGAGAATCCTGAGTGTCGAATCGTCCAGACTTCCGTCTTTTATAAGATCCTTTACTGCAAACTCGTCGCAGGGATCTTCCTTGTAGGTCTCCATTGCAAACGTGGCAAGGGGGAGGAGGTTGATTCCGTAACCGTCTTCCAGCGTGGATAAGTTTCCGTAGCGCATGCAAAGACGAAGGACATTGCAGATGCAGGCACGGTTGCCGGCACAGGCACCCATCCACTCAATATCGTGATTACCCCATACTATGTCGAAATGTTTGTAGTTGCACAGAAGATCCATAATCTTGTCGGCACCGGGGCCGCGGTCGTATATGTCGCCAAGCAGGTGGAGACGGTCTATCGCAAGACGCTGGATCAGTTTGCTGATTTCGGTGATGAAAGCATCGGCGCGGCCAGTGTCAATAATAGACTCCACAATCATCTTGTAGTACTTGTGCTTTTTCTCACCGTAGCCGCTGTAGGATTCATGTAGAAGCTCCTCTATGATGTATTCAAAATCTTTAGGGAGCTCTTTGCGGATCTTCGAACGCGTATATTTGGATGACACCTCACGGCATACATTTATAAGGCGTATAAGAGTTGTGCGGTAAAAGTCGGTAAAGTCACGTTTCTCAAGTTTCAACTGTTGCAGTTTCTGCTCCGGGTAATAAATCAATGTACATAGTTCTTTCTTCTCGTTTTTGTCGAGTTTGTCGCCAAAAAGCTCGTTCACTTTGCGCTTCACATATCCTGAGGCGTTGCGTAATACATGACTGAAAGCCTCATATTCGCCATGAAGGTCGCTTATGAAGTGTTCGGTGGGCTTGGGGAGGTTCAATATGGCCTCCAGGTTTATGATTTCTGTACTTGCGTTTGCTATGGTGGGATAGGTGTGGGATAGAAGTTCCAAATATCGAAGGTCTTCTTTTATGGAGTCCTCAATCTCCTGCTTTTTGTCTTTGTCCATTGTGCTTTGTGTGTATTCTATTCCACAAAGTTAGTGATTTTAGTGTAAATTGCAAAATAAATTATAAAAAAACAGACGGCATGACTGTATGCCGTCTGTGTGCGTTGCTACAACTGTTTCTTATTCACCATGATCATGTCTGTTGTGGCCGCCTGGCGGTGGAGGTGGCGGACCATGGTGACCGCGGCGGGGATTGAAACGATTCAGTGCCTCGCGGTTGTAGCGAGCGAGCGCGCGCCTCACCTTGAACACTTTTTCCCAACTCATTACTGTGTGGAATTTCTTGTAGTAGGTCTCCTCAAGCCGTTTGTTGTCAACATCAATCTCAAGAAGTTGCTCCACAGCGGTGCCGTATTCCTCATCTGTCGTGTATTCGTTGCATGAACGTGCAATTTCAAAGCTTCTGCGGCGGTTTTTGTGCTGCTCGTCCATAAGCTCCTTAAGCATGGGATAAAAGACGGCGGCCTCATCATCTGTAAGTGATGCTTCTTTGGTTACAAATGTTTTCAGATTCTCCCAGTATTCTTCTGGAGAGAAGTCACGACGTGGAGGTCGGTGGTCTTGGGCGTGAGTCACCGTGAGAAAACCTAAAAGTAATATTGCTGTTACAAAACGTCTCATAGTCTTGTGTTTTTTTGTTGTCTAATAGTATTCATTGCCAGCCAGATATTCGTAAACGTCAACGCTGCTCATATCTGTGTAGTCAAGCATGTCATATTCGTTTAAGTAGATGTCATTGCTTGAAGAGGCGGTCTCATTCATTATGTCCTGACTCGTTTTGGAGGTGCTCTCTGTGTCAGAGCCCCTGTGTGAGCTCGTGCTTTTGGAACTTGTCGATACAGGACGTATTATTGATTGTGACATGGATTTCGGTTTTATGTTGTTGTTGGCCATCAAGCCGGATGGTGATACGATAGGCTTTGACGGAGTTGTGTTTGTATTATTGCTGGGCGCGCTGGCTGCGGTTGAGTGGGATGATATGACGTAGGCGTCGTTGGAGTAGGTCTTCCTGTTGGAATTAAGTGCCTTCTCAACTGTTGTCTCATTCGGAGTGGTGCCAATAGCGCTTGGTTGGGATGTCGAAGGGCGTGATACATTTGCAAGCTGTGTGTCAGCAGGTGCTCCTGTTTCGGATAATTTGCCAAGGAAGAAAAACGCACCTCCTACGCATGCGGCAGCGGCGAGCCATTTTGCCCATGTATAAGGCTTTTTGCGGGGAAGCATGCCAACAACGTTGGAACTCTTCTCAGTATTGTCAATAGAAACCATGACACGAGAGGTGAGACTCTCAAAGTATCCGTCGGGCACACGGAAGGGAGAGCCTTTGCTTATCTGGTTTAGTGTCATTTTCTTTTCCATAATCGTTTCCTTTTGTTTGTTTGACATCTCAAGAAGGATAAAGTTTAATCGTGATTGTTGAAAAATTCTTCTATTTTTTTTACAGCGAGATGATACGAGGCTTTAAGGGCTCCTACACTCGTGCCGGTCACCTCGGAAATATCCTCATATTTCAAGTCGTCGAAATATTTCATCGTAAAGACGGAGCGCTGTTTGGCAGGAAGACCGGCGATGGCAGACTGGAGCATTCGCATCGTCTCGTCACCATCGAAATAGGGGTCGCTCTCAAGCTGGTTGAGAAGTGTGTTGCTGCCTTCCTCGTCAAAATCCATGTTGTTGTCGAGTGAGATGGTATCACGCTGTTTGTTCAGGAATGTGAGCGTCTCATTGTATGCGATTTTGTAGAGCCAAGTGGACAACTTGCTGTCGCCACGGAAATTGTCTATGGCATTCCAAGCTTTTATGAATGTGTTTTGGAGAACATCATCGGCATCCTCGTGGTAAGTCACCATACGACGAATCTGCCAATACAGGCGGCTGCTGTATAGGTTGACCATGTCTTCAAACGCGCGACGGCGGGTCTTTTCGTCACAAAGTCGGGAGATTATGTCTTGCTCGTTGACTTTGGCCATTAATTGTGGGCTTCTCGTGGGTGGATTAAAAAAACTTGCCTATGTAATCATAGGCAAGCTTTGTTCGTAATTTGCATAAGTGCCATCTCTCGGGAGAATTTGGAAGATACTCTCATTTAGAGTAGATGGAGCTGGCCGCTCTTATTTTAAATATACCTTTCTTGCCACGTTGCCAATCTTTAAGATGTAACATCCGCGGGGAAGAAAACTCAAGTCTATCGTCTTGGATGAGCTGTCTATGCTGATTCGCTTCACTTCGATGCCTGCAAGGTTGAATATTGATACCGTCTTTCCGTCGGCATTCTTGATATTCACGCTTGATCCATTAACAGCAATAGTTATAGGAGACTGCTCATTTTCAATGGCGGACTTGTTGATATCCTGCGCGTTTAGGTCAGCTGACATAAACGAGAAAATCGCAGTAAGGGTCAATATAAGTATTTTTCTAACCATAGGCACATACTTTTTCAGTTGCAAATATATGCTTTATTTTTGGTATGACAAAATATTATGTTAAAAAAATGAGGATTTGTTGATAATTTTTTATTTTTCCACAATTTTTTTGTTTCGAATGCGTTGCATTTCGGTTATATAAAACCGGAAATTTGGGTTTATTGACCGACGAAGAATGTCTTACCTTCGTTTGCCAGTTCTGTGTTGGGAAATTCTTTCAGCGACTCTCGCAACAAAACAGTCTCGTCTTCATAACGCTGGGAATAGTGACCTATTACTAATTTTCCCACATTGGCCTCGCGCGCTATAATACCGGCTTCCTTGGCTGTACTGTGGGCATATTTCTGTGCTAAATCCTTTTTGTCTTCACCGTATGTGGCCTCATGATATAAAAGTGTTGATTCTCTGATTATTGGAATTATATCCGGCTTGAATGATGTGTCTGAGCAGAAGGCATAGCTGCGAGGTGCGTCGGGGGGAGTGGTGAGCTCTTCGTTGCTTATTGTTTTTCCATCAGAGGTGGTGAAGTCCATCCCGTTTTTTATGTTGTTGATTTGGCTGTAGGGAATGCCATAGCGTTCAAGGGCGTCAACACGGATATGGGGAAGACCTGGTTTCTCCTTAAACAGATAGCCACAGCATGGAACACGGTGGGTTAAAGGGATTGTGTGGATGGTCAGGCTGCGGTCCTCATATATTAATGTGTTTTGGGAGGTGTCCAACTCATGATATACCACTTCAAATTCCAAATGGGGACTGAAATATGAGATCATGGGCTTGAAAACGCTCTCAATATCTTTAGGTCCGTAGATGTGGAGAGGTGCTGTCCTTCCTAAAAGCCCAAGTGTCGATACATAGCCGGCCAGACCAAGGCAGTGGTCGCCATGGAGGTGGGAAAGCAGGATTGTGTTTATGCGAGTGATGTTTACGTGGCTTTTGCGAAGATTCAGTTGTGTGCCCTCTGCGCAGTCTATCATGAAAAACTTGCCGCGTATGTTCACAATCTGTGATGTTCCGTTGTGGCGTGAAGTGGGCAGTGCGCTTCCACATCCCAGTATTGTTACTTCAAATTGCTCCATTGAAAGGATATGGTTTTAACCGTAATCGGCCATTGGTATAACATTATATATATTCCTCTTTCTAGGCCTGATGACCGGCTTGGTGTTAATGAAGGCCGGAGCAAAATAGATGCTCCGGCCTTCCAAATAGGTATTATTTAAAATTGATGGTTCTTTCGTTAAGGCCAGGAGGATTACTTCTCTGACTCCATGTTTGCCTTCAGAGCTGCGAATGCGTCGAGGTCGCCGAGAGTAGTGCTTGCCTGCTTGTTCTGGATAGCGGGAGCCTGCTCTTTTGCCTGACGTGGCTTCTTGGCTGCCTGAGCAGCTGCTTTCTTCTCGCGAGCCTCTGCGCGCTGAACATCCTCGAATATACGGCTGTGAGAAAGGATGATGCGCTTGGCGTCCTTGTTGAACTCAATCACTTTGAACTCGAGCTCCTCACCAAGCTGTGCTTGGGTACCGTCTTCTTTTACAAGGTGCTTTGGTGTTGCGAAACCTTCAACTCCGTGCTCAAGGGAGATTACAGCGCCCTTGTCCAATACCTCAACAATCTTTCCGGTATGAATAGAATCCTGAGTGAAGATGGTCTCGAAGTTGTTCCAAGGGTTCTCCTCAAGCTGCTTGTGGCCGAAGGACAGACGACGGGTGGTCTTGTCGATGTCAAGTACCTGTACCTCTATGTCTGCGCCAATCTGAGTGAATTCTGAAGGGTGCTTGATCTTCTTTGTCCATGACAGGTCGCTGATGTGGATAAGTCCGTCAACGCCCTCTTCAATCTCAACGAAGATGCCGAAGTTTGTGAAGTTGCGTACCTTTGCTGTGTGCTGTGAGCCTACAGGATATTTGTCCTCGATGTTTGTCCAAGGATCTTCCTTAAGCTGCTTGATGCCGAGTGACATCTTGCGCTCGTCGCGATCCAGGGTCAGGATAACTGCCTCTACCTCGTCGCCTACCTTCATGAAATCCTGTGCGCTGTGGAGGTGTGCGCTCCAGCTCATCTCGC
>JAZUMZ010000173.1:0-16413 GCA_045603885.1 Bacteroidaceae bacterium
CGCCAAAGCATCCAGAACGCGCTACGAAAAGCTTCAAACAGCCATCGACTACGCAAAAAAAGTGTATGAGTGGTGGAAAGACGAGCCGAGGAAAAAACTCTCTGTTGGCAACCTGGAGACAGCCATCGAGACAGCAGAGCAAAAGATGACCAACTACGACCTCACAGACTCAGAGCTTTCAACATCGGTAGGGTCTCTCAACAACCGCGTGAAGATGGTGGACAAAAAAATATACACCTCGACCAACGCCTGCGGAACAGAGTCGCAGCTGAAGAAAGCGACAAGCCAGTGGTGCTACGACCGCAGCTACCAGTCGAAACACTGGATCCTGTTCTGGGAAGCCGGCTACGGTACGGCAGTGCCCGCCGCCGTGCCCGAGATTATGGATACCGCCGACAAGATATTCGAGTTTTATGCCGACAGCCTGAAGTTCATAACCATAAACCAGGGTAAGTCGAAGACCGACAACTACAAGATGATTATCCGTCTGCGCCACACCACCGACTGGGAGGCGAGCGGCAGCGGCATAGACAACCAGATAGGGCTGCTCACGCTGTCGAACGGCGCACACACATCACGCTCGGGACAGACCGTGGCACATGAGATCGGACACTGCTTCCAGTACCAGACCCACTGCGACAACAACAACCAGAACGGATGGATGTACACCTGGGCCAACTCAGGCAACGGAAACGTGTTTTGGGAGATGTGTGCCCAATGGCAGGCGTATAAGTTCTACCCCTCCTACCAGTTCAACAACGAATGGCTCAACAACACCCTCAACGGGCTTCACAAAAACCCGCTGGCTGAGGAACTCAGATACAACAACTACTTCATCCAGGACTATTTCTGCCACAAACACGGCATGGATATCATAGGAAGGCTGTGGAACGAGTCGAAGAAACCCGAAGATCCGTTCCAGGCATATATGAGAATCACGATGGACGAGGAACTCACCGACTCCGAGCGTCTCGACCTCTTCAACAACGAGATGTGGGAATACGGCGCCCGGATGGCAACTTTCGACCTCGACCCCATCCGCACCGCCGGAGCCTCTACCATAGGAAAACGTAGCCAAACCACACTCACCAAGCTGACTGACAACTACTTCCAGCCCACGGCAGCCGTGTGTCCCGAAAACTTCGGAAACAACGTCATCAGGCTCAACGTTCCTGCGACTGCCAAGACCGTGTATGCCGAGTTCACCGGCCTGCCAGGAGAGGACGGCTATATCAGCTACAACACCACCAAAGCCGGATGGAAAGTGGGGTTCGTGGCACTCCAGAAAGACGGCACACGCATATATGGCGATATAGCCACAGCCACTTACGACCAGCCTGCGACTGTAGTGGCGTTCGACTGCCCGTCCAACTGCTCATATCTCTGGCTCGTGGTCAGCGGAGCGCCTACAGAGTATTGGTCCCGAGGATGGAACGGCATCACCGTTGACGACGAGCAATGGCCCTACAAGGTGAAGCTCTTTCAGACCAACGTCTATGGAAACGCCAACAACAACACCTTCCCCACCGCCATCGACAATGTGAAGGCCGACACAGACACCATCCTTTCCGACAACAATGTGTATTCCATCTCCGGCCAGGTTGTCCGCCAAGGCACCACCTCGCTTGAAGGCCTGCCACGTGGAATCTACATCGTGAACGGACGGAAGGTTGCCGTAAGATATTAACCTGTTTTTACAAACCTGCACTAGAACGGAATATTATCTCCACTTTTTCAGCATGAGACCTGCATTTATGATAGCATCACCCACCAGCGGCTCTGGTAAGACAACCATCGCCAGGGGGATAATGGCTTTGTTCACTCAAAAAGGCTACAAAGTGCAGCCGTTCAAGTGCGGTCCCGACTATATCGACACAAAATTCCACGAAGCAGTGTGTGGGAGGCCCAGTATCAATCTCGACACGTTCATGGCATCCAGAGAGCATGTCAGGAATCTGTTCGAACGATATGCCATTGATTCCGACATTGTTGTGGTTGAGGGCATGATGGGTCTTTTTGACGGTTACGATCGTGACAAAGGTTCCTCGGCAGAAATCGCAAGCATATTAGGACTTCCTGTCATTTTGGCGGTTGATGCCAAGTCTGCGTCATATTCTATGGCTCCGCTGTTGCAAGGCTTCCTGAACTTCCGCAAGAACGTTCACATCGCTGGCGTTATTTTCAACAAGGTCGGGTCGGAGCGTCACTATCAGCAACTCCTTCAGGTGTGCGACGACCTTCACATAGACTGTTTCGGATATCTGCCCAAGCAGTCCTCGCTGGAACAAGGCTCGCGCTATTTAGGACTTGATTTTTCCAAGAAATCGGAAAGTAATGAACTTGTCAGACTATTAGAGACACATTTAAAATGGGAAAGACTCCAAGAACTTTGATAGCAAGAAACTCCGAAGCCTTCTCGTTTATTTACCAGGAAACGATAGACTCGTTAGGCTCTGTGACGTTCTTTGACCCGGAGACGGATGTGCCTTCTCTCTTTGACAGTATCGACCTGCTATATCTGCCAGGCGGCTACCCGGAGAAGCATCTCGAAGCCCTGGCGGCCAATGAGGCCTGCCGCAAAGCCATCAAAGAGTATGCTGAACGAGGAGGACATATTGTCGCCGAATGTGGTGGCATGATGTATCTCTGCGAGAAAATTGTGGCAGACGAGATGCTTCAGGCAGGTTCGTCATCTGGAATAGTCGAATACCCTATGTGCGGCGTTCTGCCATACACCATCAGCGCTTGTAAGTCAGACCGTAAGTTGTCGCTGGGCTATCGGCGCTTCAACCTTGACGGCAGGGAGTACCGTGGACACGAGTTCCACTATACCCAATTCCTTGGTGAGACGCCCCGCTCGGTCACTCAGGTTTACAACGCCCAGGGTCAACCTGTTGACACGCCGATACTCAAGTACAAAAATGTGCTGGCAAGCTATACTCATCTTTACAATTTTGCTGTGTGATGAAAAAAATATGTACAAAAACCGGTGATCAGGGAATGACAAGTCTGCGTGGCGGGGTAAGAGTTGATAAGGACGACATCCGTATAGAGGCAAACGGGGAGATAGATCAACTGAATGCCCTGCTTGGAATCGTAAGATCCAATTTCCCGGAAAGTAACTCTCATCATGAGTTTCTCGTCGTCATTCAGCGAGAGTTGATGACAGTGATGAGCCACGTAGCAACCCCCGACGGTGAGGTAAACCCCAAACCGTTACATACCACCGAACTCACATCAAAGATGGAAAATCTTATTGCCAACGCTGCCCCGCCAGTCCATTTCGTAGTGCCCGGCGCCACTGAGCTGTCGTCATTCCTTCACCTGGCCCGAGCGCAAGCCCGCAGGGCAGAACGTCGGCTATGGACTTTAAACAGAGTGCACCCCGTCAAAAGCGGAATTTTGGAATTTATGAACCGTCTGTCAGACTATCTTTTTTTATTGGCTTTAGAAAATGAATAACAGACTACACCCCGTGATGCTTGCAGGTACAGGCAGTGACGTAGGCAAGAGTATCATAGCCACCGCCCTGTGCCGCATTTTTCGTCAAGACGGCTACAACCCCGCTCCCTTCAAAGCCCAGAACATGGCACTGAACAGTTACGCCACCCCTGAGGGCTTGGAGATCGGGCGTGCCCAGGCCGTTCAGGCAGAAGCAGCCGGCATTCCCTGCCATACAGACATGAACCCCTTGTTGCTCAAGCCCCAGAGTGACCACACCTCACAGGTGGTGCTTCACGGAAAGCCCATAGGCAACAAAAACGCTTATGACTACTGGCGACGGGGCCATTCAGATATTGATTTCCGCAAAGAAGTGTGTAATTCTTTTGACAATCTCTCCTCTCGTTATAATCCCATAGTGATGGAGGGCGCAGGCAGTATCTCTGAAATCAATCTTCGAGAGACAGACCTTGTGAATCTTCCGATGGCCCGTCATGCCAAAGCCAAGGTTATATTGGTAGGCGACATAGACCGTGGAGGAGTGTTTGCCTCCGTATATGGAAGCATCGCCTTGCAGACTCCCGAAGACAAACAACTCATCAAGGGCATTATCATCAACAAATTCCGTGGCGACATGCAGCTCTTCTCCAAAGGGCGCCATATTATGGAGGAACTCTGCGGAGTGCCTGTGCTGGGTGTAGTTCCATATTTTAAAGACATCTATATTGAAGAAGAAGACTCGTTAAGCCTCAAAAAGAAACAGCGTGAACTGTCAAGCGGCAAGGTCAATGTGGCCGTGGTGTTGCTGCGTCATATCAGCAACTTCACAGACTTCGACATGTTAGAGCGTGATCCCCGTGTGAACCTGTTTTATACAAACAATGTAACAGACATCAGCCGCTCCGACATCATCATCCTGCCCGGCACCAAGGCCACGCTCGATGACCTGTTAGAACTGCGTCGCAATGGTTGTGCTCAGGCCATCGTCCGCGCCCATCGCGACGGCCACACCGTCGTTGGCATTTGCGGTGGATATCAGATGCTTGGACTTTCGGTAAGCGACCCCGACGGTATTGAAGGTACGGTCGCCAGTCTGCCGGGTCTCGGTCTTCTGCCTATCCACACCACGATGACTGCCGAAAAGACCACCCGTCAGGTCACTTTCATGTTTGAAGGTCACGAATGTCAGGGCTACGAGATACATCAGGGCATCAGCGACAGCGACCATCCCGTCCTTCAGGCAGGTCACTGCTATGGCACTTATATTCATGGTTTTCTCGACAATGCGCCCGTTGTGGAACACCTGCTTAAAGACAAAGTCCTTAACACACCCGTTCAGAGCTACGCCGACTTCAAAGAGCATCAGTACGACAAATTAGCCGACCATGTTAGAAAACATGTCGATATCTCACGTCTCTATCAAATTCTGCAAGGCAATGATTAACGGACACGGCGATAATATTTACCAATACCCCGGGATCCGCTGTAACTTCAGCAGCAACATATCCCCTTTGATAGACACCAGCCTTCTGCGTCGGCACCTGGCTGGCCGTCTGGCGGTCATCAGCCACTACCCAGAGCCTTCGGCCCGTTCTTTGGAAGCACTCATTGCTGACAGTCACCATATCAGCCCAGACGAGGTGCTTGTTACAAGCGGTGCCACTGACGCCATATATCTGACAGCCCAGACCCTTCGCGACGAGAGGTCTTTCACTGTCGAGCGTCCGACCTTCAGTGAGTATGCTGACGCCTGCCGCATGTATGGCTATGAGGAAAGACCGCTTGACGGAGCCGTAGGCTGGCTATGCAACCCCAACAATCCCACAGGTGACGTCTGTACAACCGACCATATAAATCAACTATCCCTTCGCCACCATTGGCTCGTAGTAGATCAGTCATACGAGGACTATACCCTTGCGCCACTGCTTACGGCCCAAACATCAATAAAAATGCAAAACGTCATTGTCATTCATTCTATGACCAAGCGCTTTGCCATACCTGGCCTGCGGATAGGCTACATCATTGCCCCCTCTGCCGTCATCTCCCGATTGCGAGCCAACTGCCGCCCCTGGGCCGTCAACTCTTTGGCTATAGAAGCCGGATGCTGGCTCATGGAACACAAAATGCCTTATTACCGTGAGGAGATGGAACTCCTCCTTTCTCAGACCAAAGCCTTGAGGGAACGGCTCTGCGGCATCTCCGGCCTTCATGTCTATCCCACCAGCACCAACTTCATGCTTTGCTCCATACAGCAAAGCACAGCAGCAGATTTGAAGGAGTATCTGCTGTCACATCACGGATTTCTCATTCGCGACGCCTCCAATTTCGAGGGTCTTTCCGCCGGTCATTTCCGTATTGCCACACAATTGCCGGAGTACAACGACGAGCTGGTTGAGGCTGTCAAAACATACGTAAATCTGTTAACAAAAAAATGATTGACGACATAGTATCCATATTGCCCCTGACAGCAGGCTGGTTGCTTGACCTCACACTTGGAGACCCCATGTGGTTGCCACATCCCGTTGTCGGTTTCGGCAAAATGATCACTTTTGGCGAGAAAAAGCTGAACAAGGGCTGCCACCGCAAATTGAAAGGCGCTGTCATGTCCCTATTCCTCATAGCCCTCGTCTTTGCCATCACCTCATTATTGATTTATACATTTTCATTGCTCATACCCAATTCTTCAATCGTCATCTCAACGTTGCTGATTTTCTTCTGTCTGGCTGGCACGACACTCATCCGCGAGGTACGCAAAGTGTTCAGTGCCGTTGACCGTTCATTATCCGAAGGCCGCATGCAGGTATCGCGTATCGTAGGTCGCGACACCTCCGAACTTTCAGCACAAGATATACGCACGGCCGCATTAGAGACATTGGCCGAGAACCTGAGCGACGGCGTGATAGCCCCTTTGTTCTGGCTGTCGGCAGGCGGTGTGCCGGCGATGGTAGCCTATAAAATGGTGAACACGCTCGACTCTATGATCGGCTATCGTACAGAGCGCTATAAGGACTTCGGTTGCTGGGCTGCCCGTATTGATGATATAGCAAATTATATCCCCGCCCGTCTGACAGCCTTGCTGATGGTGATAGCCTCAGGAAAACCCCGACTTGCAGGCTTCGTATGGCGAAATGGCCGCAACCATTCATCGCCAAACAGCGGTTATCCCGAGGCAGCCCTTGCCGGCATCCTCAACTGCCGGTTTGGCGGCCCCCATTATTATTTCGGAGTGTCGTTTGACAAACCCTATATTGGTGATAACGCCCGTGAACTGACTATTGATGACATGAAAAAAGCAGTACGTATCAATCGCACGGCGGAAATCCTCGCCGTCATCATAACAATTGTAATTTCCTGTCTATGAAGTATTGACACCAACAACAAAAGCTTCACATAGGATTCCAAGAAAAAAAAATAATTATTCTCTTGCTTTTGTGATTATTTATATGTAACTTTGCAGCGGAAATTGGTAATCGCATGATAATCAGCCATGCGACGCAAGGGAATCCAGTGAGAGTCTGGAGCAGTGCCTGCTGCTGTAACCCCCTTTTTCCAGGCAGCTGAACCAACGCCACTGACTGGCCGGTATGCTGAGAGCATACACAAATACGAGCCAGCCGGGAAGGCATCAGCCAGCCGGGGGAAGCCAGAAGACCTGCCATTTTTCCAAAAAATCAACTGACCCACACAGGGACATGTGGTAAAGAATCTTATTGATGAAACTGAAATTCGCATTGGTTATGGCATTGCTGTGCCATCCTTTGCTTATGATGTCGCAAAAGGTGATGACAGACACCATCCATGAGGTTGTGGTCACCGGCACCGGCACCCAGCATCTTCTTAAAGACGCGCCTGTGCAGACCGAGGTCATAAACAGAAAGATGATTCAGCAATTCGGAGGAAGCTCAATAGAAGAACTGTTGGGCTCACTCATGTCGTCCTTCGCTTTCAACGAGGGTGACATGGGCTCGCAGATGCAGATGAACGGTCTCGGCAATAATTATATCCTTATATTAATCGACGGCAAACGTATCCACGGTGATGTGGGAGGAGAAAATGACCTCTCTCTAATCGACCCCCAGAACATAGAGCGTATAGAGATTGTGAAAGGAGCCTCGTCGGCTCTCTATGGCAGCGATGCCATAGCAGGAGTGGTGAACATCATAACCCGCAAACACGATGAAGGTCTGATGCTCGAGAACTCCACCCGTTACGGCTCCCACAACGACCTCCGGCAGCACAACGCCATTGGGATTGAGGCCGGCAAATGGAAGAGTCTCACTAACTTCCTGCTGCAACACAGCGACGGATGGCAGAACACCGCCACCGAGTACACTCCCCCCTCCGCCACCCCCGTGACCGACTCCAAGAGCAAGACCGTCAACAAGCACACGAGCTGGCAGCTGTCAGAGCAGCTCACCTTCAAGCCCACCGACAACCTTGAGCTTTACGCCTCAGGCACATACCATACTAAAGGCATATATCGTCCTAAAGGGAAATATCCGAAATACGACGTCAAGACATTCGACCTCAAATACTATAACGCGTCGGCATCGGCAGGCGGGAAGTGGACAACAGAAAGGGGCGATGTCATCACCCTCGACATAGACTGGAACAAGCACGCCTACTACCATGCCTTCACCTCCACCACCCTGGCAGAGGGGTTCGATGACAGCGGCATGCTCATACTCGACTTCCCTTATTTCCGTGGCCAGAAATCCCTGCAGAGCGACCAGCAACGGTTGATGGGACACGCAAAAGGAGTGTTCACACTCAACGACTCACAGAGGCTGACGGCAGGACTGGAGATGAGATATGACTATCTCAAAGCCCCCACGAGCATAGAAGGGAAGACCGCCGACGACGACACCGAGGCCCTGTATGTCCAAGACGAATGGAAAGCCGCTGACTGGCTTCATCTGGTAGGAGGACTAAGGCTCAACCACAACGGAGGATTCGGATGGAAACTCACCCCCAAAGTAGCAGCCATGGCAAGCACCGGAGACTTCAGGCTCAGGGCCTCGTGGAGCCAAGGCTTCAAGACTCCCACCCTCAAAGAGATGAACTACAGATATATACGCGAGATGAACTCCGTGATTATGTATCTCGGCAACAAAAACCTCAAGGCACAGTCGTCAAACTACTGGACCCTGTCAGGAGAATACAACCACGGCGGTCTGAACATCACAGCCTCGGCATACCTCAACCGTCTCGACAACATGATCACCCTCGTCAACGTGGACAAGCATCTCGCCCCCCAAGCCTACATTCAGCAATACGGAGAGATGCTCAACAAAGTGAGACGCTACGAAAACATGGAAGACGCCCGCACGCTCGGAGCCGACATCAACATCCGCTATTCCAAAGGCGAATGGAGCGGAGGAGCCGGCTACAGCTACCTTGACACCAAAGCCCATGTCTATAACACCGACCACTCGAAGCTGGAGAGGGTGATTATCGACGGAATGGCCTATCATAAGGGAAACATATTCGTAAGCTGGACCCACCGTTTCTCACAGGATTACAATCTCGGAGTAGGTCTCTACGGGCGCTTCTCGACCAAGCGCTATTACGCAATAGACGGTGATGGCAAAGGGTTTCAGATATGGAAACTGACAACCACCCACCTGCTGGGTCACAGCCGCAAGTTCAGCTACAGGCTGGAGGCTGGAATTGACAATATATTTAACTATGTGGACCGCACTCCCCACGGCCTCCATCTCGGAACCACAACCCCGGGCACCACAGTCTATATGGCATTCAACATCAGGTTTCAAAAAGGCAAACGCATAAAAAACATTAATTTAAAAACAAACCACAACAATGAAGAAGATTAAGTTTCTCATGATTGCCATGATGGCAATGGTATCTACCGCGGCATTCTTCTCATGCAGCGATGATGATGACAAAGTATCCAACATGCAACGCTACCAGGATGAGGTGGAAAAGACCGTGCGCAAGCAAAAGAAGCACGACAAGGCCATCTTGCTCGTGGCATTCGGCTCAACATGGCAGCAGGCCTACGACGCGTTTGACCTCACCCAGAGCGAGTATGCAAAGGACTTCAGCGACTACGACGTATTCCTCTCTTTCTCCTCAGCAATTTGCATCAACCGCGCCGCAGCAGCTGAGAACACAGCCGCAAGGAACTTCTACGAGCCCAAATACTGGCTTGAGGCCATGGGACGCGTTCAGTACAGCGAGATCATCATCCAGTCAATGCAGGTAATCCCCGGTGAGGAATACGGACGCGTGATCAACGCCGTGAAGGACTTCGCCAACAACTCCAACGGCGACCTCGACGACAAGTACCTCTCTGAGGTGAAAATCAAGATTGGTACTCCGCTTATGGCCACCACCGACGACGTAGAGGCACTCGCCAAGGTAATCAACACAAACTTCAAGAGCTATGCCGACCAGGGTGCCATGCTTTTCATGGGTCACGGAAACCCCGACGAGTATGACACATACAAGGCAAATGTTCGCTACACCCAGCTTGAGGAGGCACTTCAAGATTTCAATCCCAACTACTTCGTTGGAACCGTGGACATGGCTGACAACTTCAAGGTTCAGGTTCATGAGCGCATGGAGGCAGCCGGCCTGACAAGCGGCAAGGTGTTCTGCGCACCGCTCATGTCTATTGCCGGTGACCACGCACATAACGACATGGCCGGCGATGACGACGCCTGGGACAACGGTTTTGAGGTAAACGAAGAGGGTGAGGTTGAGGACACCAGCTGGAAAATGTACTTCTATCACCTCGGCTACACCATCGACGCCGACGCATACACCGACAACAAAGGTATCGTGAAGGGTCTGCTCGAGTACAAAAACATCCGCGACCTCTACAAGAGCCACACCAAGCGTGCCGAGGTTGTTGACTACTATCACTCAATGTACCCGGAGGAATAAACGTTAACCTTAACGATAACCTGGACGATAACGATAACGTTAACCTTAACGATGACGTTGACGTTGACGTTGACGATAAACATTAACCATAACCAACCATTATTTTATCGAATATTCACCAGGTCGCATCCGTGCGCCTGGTGAATATATTTTCTGCAAGAACCAATTTACCCTATAATAAACTTCAAATCTTCTGAAACCAATTTATAGACCACACTAAAAACAATATCAATCAACGACTACATGACAAAATACCTACTGGCTCTCGAACTTTTGTTCTCCCTGCCGTCTGCCGCTCAGATACACAAATCGCAGACCGACTCCATACACTATAACCTGAACCCTATCGTCGTGACCGGCTCCGGGCACCACCAACGCATGAAATCAACCGCCACCCCAGTTAGGATGCTGTCGTCAAAAGAGCTTGGCGAACAAGGAATCACCACTTTCGACGCAGCAATCACCCGATTGCTGCCCCAGGCATCACTCGCCCCCAACTCAATGGGCACATTCCTCAGACTCAACGGACTGGGCAACAAATACATACTCATCCTTATCAACGGGCAAAAGCTGACGGGCGACATCTCAGGTAACGTGGATCTTAACAGAATCAACATGTCGAGGGTGAAGCGAATCGAGGTGCTCGACGGAGCCGCATCGTCACTTTACGGAAGCGATGCCATAGCCGGAGTAATCAACATCATCACCGACCAGCCCACGGACAACCTGATCAGCATAGAGAGCGACACGAGGGTGTCGGGCAAAGGCCAGCTGACCGAATCAGTAAACTTAGACATATTCAAAGGCGGATTTGGCTCTTACACCACCTATATCCGCGACCAGGCAGACTCCTATCGCAACAATCCGCTTGAGTATGTCAAAGGCTCCGACACCGAGACCCAGAAAAGCATAGCCCCTCTGTTCACCGGCTACAACTCCGACCTGCTCAGCCAGAAATTCACGTTCTCCCCCAACCGCCGCCTTGCGCTCAACGCAGGACTGGATTATACCGCCAAGACCACAGAGCGTCCAAACAGCAGCACAGAGGTTAGCGGCGGAACAGACTACGAGATGCGCTACCGTGGACTTCGTTGGACCATGGGCGGCATCTACAAATTCAACCGCCGTAACTCCGTCCAGGCCGATTTCACATCCGACTGGTTCAAATACGGAAAAGAATACGATGTTGAGACCAAGAGCAACCATGTTGGGGACTATGTGCAATCAAAACGCCAGCACACCACAGAAGGACAGATTAAAGGAATCCTGGGACTTACATCCAACTCCACAACCATCGTGGGAGGCGACTGGCGTCGCGACGCACTGACCGCCACGTCGGGGGACATACGCGAGAGTGCATATATACTCGCCGCCTACGGCCAGCACGAGATGCGGTTCGCTGACCGTCTCACCGCCACAATCGGCGCGCGACTCGACTACCACGAGCAGTTTGAGGCACGATTCACACCCAAGGCCAGTGTCATGTACACAACAGGGGACTTCAACCTCAGAGCCACTTACTCAGCCGGATTCCGCGCACCCGGACTCGACGAGCTGCACTACCGCTACTACTCAGTGAACCGGGGCAAACCACAGATTATCTTCGGCAACAAAGACCTTGAGCCAGAGAAAAGCAACTACTGGTCACTCAACGCCGAATACAGGACCAACAAAATCGCTGTGGGTGTCACCGGATATGTCAACAGAATCAAAGACATGGTTGTAAGGCAAAACATCGAGGTTGACGACCATGCCATGGATATGCTTCGGGCACAGTTCCCTGAAATGACCGATGACGAAGCCTCAAAGCTGGAGCGCTACTCGCAATACCAAAACAGCGACCGCGGACTCGTTGAGGGTATTCAGGCCAACGTATCGGCAAACCTTTTCAGAGGCTTCAACCTCACCGCCAACTACGCCTGGACTTACGCAAGGACAAAAAGCGGGGACAAATGGACAGTGCTCGACCGCAGCATACGCAACACAGCCACCTTGGCAGCCAACTACCGTCACACATGGAACAAATACACTCTCAACCTGAACCTCAACGGACGCTTCCAGTCGAAAACCTACTACGACGGCTATGAAAACGCTCCCGGGTTCGGAATCTGGAATATCCACTCCACCCACTCGTTCACCGGCCTCAAATGGGCTGATATAGAGCCGTCGGTTGGAATCGACAATATATTCGACAAGGCAGACCGTCGAATCGACTCGAGCAAACGTAAGGTCGCGCTCTACTCACCCGGACGCATGGTTGTCGTGGGGCTGAAACTCCGATTCAAACATTAGATGGTTCTTCTATAGACCAGTTTTTATATCTCTGGATGTTCCATTTCAGTCCTCAAGGATGGAAACAACGGGTTAACAGCCGCTCTTTCGTAATTTTGTTGTATATTTGCATCAAAATATTGAACAATGAACAAAATAATAATAGCAGGCATAGGTCCAGGCAGCAGTGAGGACATAACTCCCGCCGTGGCCGAGGTCTTGAAAAGCGCTGACGCCGTAGTCGGCTACAAGCCTTACTTTGAATATGTGGATTCTCTCCTGCCAGAGACTTGCATGCGAATTGACACCGGCATGAAGCAGGAGACCGACCGTGCAAAAAAGGCCTTTGAGCTGGCAAAAGAGGGTAAGACGGTGGTGGTGATATCGTCGGGCGACGCCGGAATCTACGGAATGGCACCGCTCATATGGGAAATGAGCCGGGAGGCTGACGAAAAGATAGACATCACAGTGCTTCCCGGCATATCCGCCTTCCAGAAAGCAGCATCGCTACTCGGAGCCCCTATGGGACATGATTTCTGTGTCATATCCCTGTCCGACCTTATGACCCCCTGGAGCCTGATTGAGAAAAGGATTCGCGCTGCAGCCCAGGCCGACTTCATAACGGCTGTATATAACCCACGTTCCAACGGACGCTATTGGCAACTCCACCGGTTGAAAGAGCTTTTTTTAGAAGAAGGCAGGTACACAGCCACACCAGTTGGAATTGTGAGGCAGGCCGGACGCAGCGACCAGTCTGTCCGCATCACTACCCTAGGGCAGTTTGACCCAGAGACGGTGGATATGTTCACTGTCGTTATAATAGGAAACTCACAGAGTTTCACCGAAAACGGACATTTCATAACCCCGCGCGGATATAAGGCGAAATATGGCTGCATGGAAGATGGTGAAGACGTCAAACCAAAAATCGGCCAGCAAATAATGATGCAGAGCTTCCGCACCATAGAGAGCGAGCTTCAGTACAAAGACATTCCTTTAGGCCACAAATGGGCACTGCTTCATGCCATCCACACAACCGCCGACTTCGAAATGGAACAGCTGGTGAAGACCGACCCCCAGACATTAGAGCGACTGTACTCCAAAATTGAGGACGGCAGTCTTACAACAATTATAACCGATGTGACCATGGTGACGAGCGGAATACGCAAAGGAGCGTTGGAACGGCTCGGCATACAGGCCAAATGCTACCTTTCCGACCCCCGTGTCAAGGATATGGCCGAATCGAAAGGAATCACCCGCACTCAGGCTGGAATCCGTATTGCCGTTGAAGAGCACCCTGACGCACTCTTCGCCTTCGGCAACGCCCCCACAGCACTGCTGGAGCTGGCCGACCTGATTCGCAAAGGCAAGGCTCATCCAGCCGGAATCATCGCCGCACCCGTAGGGTTCGTACACGTATGCGAGTCGAAGCACGCCGTGAAGCCTTTTACATCAATACCCAAAATAATTGTTGAGGGACGAAAGGGAGGCAGCAACCTTGCAGCGACCCTGTGCAACGCCATCCTCACCTTTCCCGACGCCGCATCGCTAAGCCCGGGAAGAGACCTCTGACTCAGTTATTCATAACACCCATGCTATTCACGATTATAGGAATACCAGACACACTACAGAAGACACCGCCGCCCGAAGCAAGCGAAAGCATCAGAAACGGCAAGGTGTTCTCAGGAGGTCGTCGCCACCATGAGCTGGTAGCCGGCATCCTGCCAGAGAATTCTGTTTGGATTGACATCACGGTTCCTCTGACAGATGTGTTTTGCCAATACAGCAAGTATCAGGAGGTGGTGGTGTTCGCATCGGGCGACCCGCTCTTTTTCGGGTTCGCCAACACGCTGAGGCGAGAGTTCCCCGAGGCAGAGATAACCCTGTACCCCTATTTCAATTCCTTACAGACTTTGGCTCACAGACTGCTGCTGCCTTACCACGACATGAGGATTGTGTCGCTCACCGGCCGTCCCTGGCATGAACTGGACAGAGCCCTCATCGAAGGATCGGAAAAGATCGGAGTGCTTACCGACGGGAAACGCACACCGTCAGCAATAGCGCAACGAATGACAGATTATGGGTTCACGGAATATGAAATGACCGTGGGAGAGCACCTCGGCAATCCGGAGTTGGAGAACATCACCCACACCACCCTTGCAGAGGCATCCCGAAAAGACTTTTCCCAGCCCAACTGCCTGATTCTCGAGGGCACTCACCATCGCCGGTGGGGTATTCCCGACTCAGAGCTCACACACCTGCCTGGCAGGCCACGCATGATGACCAAGATGCCTATACGCCTGTTGTCGTTGCAAGCACTGGAGCTGACTGGATGCCACACGTTTTGGGACATCGGCTTCTGCACCGGCAGCGTGTCTATAGAGGCCAAGTTGCAGTTTCCACACCTTAACATCGTGGCATTCGAAATAAGACCTGAATGTAAGGATATCATGGCTGAGAACATGCGCAAATTCTCTTCACCGGGGATTGACGTGGTCATGGGCGACTTTATGGAAGCAGACATTGCATCCCTGCCTTCGCCCGAAGCTGTGTTTATAGGAGGGCACGGAGGCAGGCTGGCCGCCATCATGCAACGTGTGGCCGAAACGCTAAAACCAGGTGGAACCATTGTGATGAACAGCGTGAGCAAGGAAAGCAAAGATTTATTCATACAGTCGTGTGCTGAGTCGGGACTTGAATTTGATGAGACACCGTTCAAAATTTCGCTCAACGACTATAATCCAATAGAAATACTAAGATGCAGAAAATCGCTATAATATCAACAGGAGAAAGCGGATGCCCCACTGCCCGTGTGCTTGAGCAAGAATTACAGGCAAAAGTCATTAGGCGTGACGAACTTGCTACAGAATGGCAGTCGTTCGACGCATTCATATTCATAGGTGCCTTGGGAATATGCGTACGTTCTATTGCTCCCCTCACAGGCGACAAATACTCAGACCCGGCTGTGGTTTGCGTAGATAGCAGCGGAATGCATGCCATAAGTGTGCTCTCAGGACATATCGGAGGAGGCAACGAGTTGACAGAGCGGGTAGCAAAAGCTTTAGGCGCAGAGCCTGTTATAACAACCCGGAGCGACACGACCGGTCTTTGGGCACTCGACCTGCTGCCCTCAAAATTCGGTTGGGAGGTGGCTCCGGACAGCACAGACATGAACCAGGCGATTTTCAAGTTCGTAAACCAAAAGCCCACGGCTCTGATGCCCGACGTCCGAGATGCCGGCACCCTATATCTCGAACGAACGCTCCCAGGGCATGTAACCGTCGTAAACGACATGGAAGAGGTTGTAAACGGCCATTTTGAGCTTGTCATAGCTGTCTCACCGTTTATCAAGACCTTACCGGAAGAAATACCATTTCTGCAATTCGTTCCAAAGGTTATAAGCCTGGGAATCGGACTAGCCCGCCAGGCATCGCCAACAGAAGAAATTCATGAAGGTATCAGGAAAGCTCTTCTCTGCAACAAAATATGGCCTGAGAGCGTAATGAATTATGCCACCGTGGACATCAAGTCCCAGGAGCCCTACGTCAGATTTCTTCGAGACAGCGGCCAGGAGGTGATTTTCTATACCGCTGACGAACTTGACACAGTAGAGGTTCCTAATCCCAGCGACGTAGTGAGCAAGCATGTGGGCACAGCAAGTGTGAGCGAGGCATCCGCAATGAGAGCCGCAGACGGCGGACATCTGGTGATGGAGAAGGTGAAAGGCCCGAATTTCACCGTCGCGGCGGCTGTTCCACTGAGCCTGATGCGCCGTGACAATGGACATATAGAAAT
>JAZUMZ010000174.1:0-5146 GCA_045603885.1 Bacteroidaceae bacterium
GAACGACATGGCTACGATCCGACTTCGGCGTAGTGGCTGTTGTTGGCATGGATGGGATTGTCTGTGCATACCGTCCAGGTTGAGCCGGTGCCTGTCAGTTCCCAGAAACTTTGGGCGTTCCAGTCGCCGTGGTCATCAGGGGTGTATTCAAAGTCACGGTTCTGAATCAGCTCGGCATACAGTCCTCCGTCAGCTGAGTAGTTTATATCCTCGAAGAAAATTCCAATCAGTTTGTCGGATATGGCTTTGCTCTCACCTGTGATGTTGAGAGTGGCATTGACGGCTTTCACTCCGCGGAACCGCTGGCCGTCCTCTCCGCAATTCTCATTGTATAGACTGTTGCGGCGGGCTGCGTCGTTCACTTTGAATGTGAGTGTCTCCACGAGGCTGTAGGGAACCCGGTGGACTTCTCCGCTCACCTTTTCACCATTGACGGTGGCAGTCTCGCTCCGGTCGGTCGCGTCGTACAGGCCATCGCTGACCAAAGTTGAATGAGACCAACTTTTAAAGTCGGTGCTGCTTACCAATCGGGTGCTGCCGTCAGAGGTCTTGAAAATCACTACATATTTGCCGTCGTGCTTCGTCAGGTGTGGAGACAGGCAGGTTTCGCCTGAGCCGAGGTAAGGATAGTCTTGTGGCTTCCAAACCCAGAAGTCTGTGCTTCGTGTCGTGGCAAACTGGTTGACTTTGTTGTGAACAGTCCAGACAGCGTACCACATGCCATTGTCAAGCAAAACGGATGGAGAGTACATCTTCTTGTTGGCTCCCCATGAGCCGTAATCGCTTTTTACGAACGAGTGGTTCGTGCCTATAGCAGTCCATGTCTTCCTGTCAACGCTGTAAGCCATCTTTATTCCCTCTGCGGGCGAACCGTTTGCATAGGTAATCACATACACAGAGTCCGGGTGGCTTTCAGTGTGCCTGCCTCGTGCATCAGCCTTGTTTATGATTACGCTCAGCCATCCAAGAATGGCTAAAAGGCAAAAAATCAATCTCGTTTGTTCTTTCATTTCATTTTTCAGCTATTGGTTTCCGGCTATGATGTTGATCACGGTCACGATATCGGTGATGTTTATGTCGTTGTCTCTGTTAACATCAGCATTATACATGTATGTGCTGTCTCCTGCAATGGTTTGGATAATAGCGACAACATCCGTAATATTCACCTTTCCGTCAAAGTTTACATCACCTTTGAGAATGCCTTGACTCTCGTCATATAAATAGACGATTTCGGGGAGTGGTGAAGGAATGTTGGTTCCTTGGAATGTCAGAAATGCGGTTCCCACCTCTCCTGTATATTTTGACATTTTCTTAAAACATGGCAAATTGTCACCGTTAGATGGCACTAACGTGTAAACCCCGTATTTTGAGCAATATTCGGCATCGCAAGACATGAGGATGGGTACACCTTTTGTGGTTTCAACAGCCAAGGCTCCGGGTTTCAGATAATTGTATGATGGTTTGGGATAGTCTTCTGTATCAGTCAAATCAAGCCTGTAAATTTCGTCTTTCTTGAGATGGGCAAGGTAACCCATGCTTTGGGAAGACCCCCTGGCGCTTAAGAACTGTGGCGTAATATTCTCCATCTTGATGGCACCGATGTAGAAGGGGTTTGAGGGATCGCCAATGAAATAAATATTTTCTATTCCAAGTCCTTTCAACGAAACGGAATATTTTTCAGCACGTGTGCCTTCGGAATCGTACAGTGTAGGGAAAGACAGAGTCACCCAGTCGTTTTCCGGTATCACGCATGGATAGATGAGTGAGGAGTAGGGTATTCCGTCCTTGTCGGCTGACATGCTATGAGTATTCGACATGTCGTTGCCAAAAGAAGTATATTGGGTATAATAGTATGGGAATTGACGATGGTCGATATAGCATTTGAACGAGCTGTCCATATAACCGAAAATAGGGGTGTCGGTGGTTTGGAATTTAGGATGATGCTTTATAATGAGTTCCTTGAGAGCTTGACAGCCATAGAATGCTTCTCTTCCTATTTCTCTAAGATTCTCACCAGGAATAATTACAGATTCTGTCAATCCTGATCTTGCGAAAGCCGATACACCGATTCTCTTAAGAGAACTGTCAAACGGGAATTCTGTTAAGTCAAGTGTTTTTGCAAATGCCAGGTCTGGAATCTCATCAATTGTGTTGTTAAACGTTACCTTTTTAAGACTGGTTGCACTGGAAAATGCTGAAGGCCCGATATTATTGACATTGTAGAAACGGTCGGAATATCTGTCGTCTTGCATCACTTTGCCCACAGTTACTGTCGTTCCTGAATATGAGGCGGGGCCTCTTGTGTACATTGCCTCTCCGGCATTTCCCGTGCCACTTCCGGTTGTTGCCTTTGTCACGGTAAGATAGAATTTTCTGTTTTCATCATTATTGCTTGAGATAACATCGTAAGCTCCTATTTTCAATGTATAACGGCTGAAAAGGTTGTCATTCTGCCATGTGGTTAAAGGCTCATAGTTTATATTAGTACGGTCAAGGGCTGCTTCAAACTCGCTTGCGGGAAGATACACGGTCAGGTCTGATGGCATGCTGAAATAGTTGGCCATTGTTGACATATTGGTGTATCGGCTGTATTCATACGACCCGTTGCCATCGGCATCGCCAAGCTTTTTATAGGGCACGTTAAGGATAATGATCGAAAGGTTTTTTGCATCGACAATCTCATGACCGCGGAAACGCTCCAGTGATGACGGGAAGAGTACCTCTGTCACGCCAGATCCAGAGAACACCCTCCATCCGATTTCCAGTACTCCGTAAGGGAAATAAACCTTTTTGAGGTTTTTTGTGTTGGCAAAGCATTGATGTGGCACGTATTTCAGCGATGACGGCAATTTCAGTGTTGTCAGGTTTGTACATCCTTTAAACTGATATCCGTCTATCAGCAAATATTCAGAATACATTATGACGGATCCGGTGTTTCCCTTGAATACTTCGATGGTCTCAGGGAGAATTATTGACTCAACTGTGGTGTTGTTATAAAAAGCGCCACCATCGAGAGCTGTCACTGTATAAGTATCACCTCTATATGTGATGCTTTCAGGAATTGTGATGCTTGTTGATGTCGGACGTATGAAAGCCCCTGTCCCTTTGCCGGGCACAAGCATCGCTGTTTTTGTAGCATTGTTGAGTGTGAAACATAATGGATTATTGGTCTGTCCGTCCATTGAATAGATCAAATCGTATGCTCCCGGCTCGCTATTGGCGGTATTGTAATAGTAATCTTTTTCTTCACCCACATCATATTGTACAGGATGGTAAATGGTGCCAGAGAAATATTCATCGTTGTTATTATTCGTGACTTTTACTGCGAAATTTTCTTTGCTAGGCAAATACCGAGTGTTGACTCCTATATACTTCAGATTGGTACATCCTTGAATTAACGTTTCTGAAGGATATGAGGTGACACTGCTCGGTATGTTGATAGAAGAAAATTTAGAGTTGTAGAATGCATTTCTTCCTATAGAAGTAACTCCGTAGGGAATATCTATACTAACAATCTTGTTGTTGCCCATAAATGCATATTCGCCAATACTGGTCATAGTCCCGGGAAAATTCTTTTCGTTCATCCCGGTATAAGCATAGTGTTGTGGAACAAACAACAATTCTGTCTGGTTCTTGTTAAATAGCATGTTGTTAGATGAAGAGTAGTAGGCATTGCCGCTGTTCACCTCTATCGTCTCAAGCATCAGGCAGTCTTGAAAAGAGAAAGGAGATACACGATTCACGTTAGTTTTCAGAACCACATGGTTGAAGCTGTTTTTACTGAATGCTTGCTCGTTAATGTAAAGAGTAGGTGAGGAGTAATTGGAGCCGAGAGTTAATGTTCCGAGGTTGGTGGCACTTTCAAAGGCCCAAGAATATACACTGCCCGAAAGTATTGTCAGGTCTGAGATTGACGAGCAATGTGCAAATGCATGTTTTCCAACTGTAACCCCGTCTAAATAGACTTTTGTGATGCCTGAAGACTGGTAAAATGCCGAGTCACTGATAGTTACTGCACGGTCTATATATACACTTGTCACAGGATTGGCTCCCAGATAACTGCTGAAAGCTGTCTTGGCAATAGACTTACAGACGACGTCCTTGGGATAGTCGCTGTTTGTATAGTAAATATCTACACTAGAGCTGTTAAGTTCCACTTTCGTGCCGCTCACACCCACAAGCGCGGATTCGCCCTCTGATGTCGAAGTCGGCTCTTTGGTATATACATAGTAATAGGTGTTGTTGGAGTCGTGGCCTTTGGAGTAATCGTATGCATACTGGGGAGTAATCTGATAGTACTTTACCACATTTTTCAAGAAAGAGTTGTTCTGACATAGGGCTTTGACAGCTGGAGTCGGGACATTCAAGAAATAAATGCTTGAGAAACATCCAGAAGAGAACGTCGGCAGACTGTTTAGACGTGGGAAATTGACCATGAGAGAACTGCTGACGCCAGCAAAGGCGTTTGTTCCGATTGCGGTTACAGAACTCGGAATCTTCACTTCTTTCAGATTAGAGCAATTGGCGCATGCCAGATTTCCAATCAGCTTGATACCGTATCCAAGGTTTAGATACTGCAATTGTGTGTTACCATAAAATGCGCGGTCTTGAATCTTAGTGCAGTGGTATTTTGTACCGTTGTACTCAACAATACCCCGTAAGTTTATCTTGTTCCAACTCGTGTTGCTTAACCTTTCACTGCTAAGGCCGATACATTGGACTGTGGGATAACCGCTCGAGGGATCCGTGTTGCCTAAAGTCTCATACTTGCCACTACCAAACTCGAATGTCAACGCTTTGGCACCGAGTGATGTAAGCATTAAAATGAAAAGTAGAAATGTCTGTTTCATAATATTTTAATTTTGATAAACCTAAATTCCGCACCACTTTAATTTAACATTTATTATAACATCCTGAGCAACAAAAAGTTGCCCAGGGTTTTGTAATGTCAGATATTTCACTTAACTTAGTGGTGCAAATAAAAAGCAAACAAAAAATCTGATGACATGGCAAAAATAGCAATTAAATCTGAGAAACTCACATCTTTTGGAGGAATTTTTCATGTTATGGAGCAATATTCCCGCACATTGGCTTCTGTCATTGACGAAACGCTCGGCCGGCGGTGCAGTCTTGTCGGGTATCAGTA
>JAZUMZ010000175.1:0-14093 GCA_045603885.1 Bacteroidaceae bacterium
ATGTCCAACATATTTTGAGGAATTCGTTTATATTATCAATTATTTTTAATATCTTTGCAAGATAAATGAACTAAATTAAATTTGATTATTTTCACCATTAAATATTATTACTTTTATGGATATCGAAAAAACAGTTGAGGAAAAATACGAACCCATTAGTTTCGTTGAGGAAATTGTAAAGAAAGACCTTGAAAAAGGAAAAAACGGAGGAAGATTACAAACTCGTTTCCCACCAGAGCCTAATGGTTATATACATATAGGACATGCAAAGGCAATATGTATGGACTTTGGTGTGGCACAAAAATATGGAGGTGTCTGCAATTTAAGGTTTGATGATACAAACCCGTCAAGAGAAGACACAGAGTATGTTGATGCAATTAAAGAGGATATTGAGTGGCTCGGATTTAAATGGGGTAATATATACTACGCATCCGACTATTTCCAGCAATTATGGGACTTCGCAGTTAAATTGATTAAAGAAGGAAAAGCTTATGTTGATGAGCAGACAAAAGAGCAGATTAACGAGCAGAAAGGTACTCCAACCACGCCGGGAATTGAAAGCCCTTACAGAAACAGACCTGTCGAGGAGAGTCTCGACCTGTTCGAGCGAATGAACAAAGGAGAGTTTGAGGAAGGAACTATGGTGCTCAGGGCGAAAATCGATATGGCAAACCCTAATATGCACTTCAGGGACCCTATAATATACAGAATTATCAAAATTGCTCATCATAGAACAGGAAATAAGTGGAATGCATATCCAATGTATGATTTTGCGCACGGACAGAGCGATTTCTTCGAGGGGGTGACTCATTCGATTTGTACGCTCGAGTTTGAGGTGCACAGGCCACTGTATGATTACTTTATCGATGAGCTGAAAGACAACAAAGATCTTGATGACAATAGACCAAGGCAGATAGAGTTTAACAGACTAAACCTTACATATACCGTCATGTCAAAAAGAAAACTTTTGACATTGGTTCAGGAGCATCTTGTTAATGGTTGGGATGACCCGCGAATGCCTACTATATGCGGGTTCAGAAGGAGAGGATACAGTCCCGAGGCTATTCGCAGATTTATAGATATGATTGGATATACGAAATATGAGGCTTTGAACGACTATGCAATGCTTGAGGCAGCTGTAAGGGAAGACCTTAACAAGAAGGCAACCAGAGTCAGTGCCGTCATTAACCCCGTCAAGCTTGTTATCACTAATTACCCTGAGGGACAAGTGGAAGAGATGGAGGCAATAGACAACCCGGAAGATCCTAACTCCAAGACGCACAAAATTGTCTTCAGTAGAAATCTATGGATTGAGAGAGAAGACTTTATGGAGGATGCTCCTAAGAAATTCTACCGACTCAGCCCGGGTAAAGAGGTCAGACTCAAAAACGCCTATATCGTTAAATGCACAGGATGTAAGAAAAACGAGGAAGGTGTTGTCGAGGAAATTTATTGTGAGTATGATAATCTGACAAAAAGCGGTATGCCTGATGCCAACAGAAAAGTAAAAGCGACACTGCATTGGCTCAGTTGTGACCACTGCCTCCCGGCTGAAGTTAGATTGTACGACAGATTGTTCTCTGTTGAAAATCCGGCTGCTGACGACAGAGATTTTAGGGAACTGCTTAATCCCGAGTCGCTTGTGGTTAAGAAAGATTGCTACGTGGAGAACTATCTCAAAGAGTTTAAACCACTGGACTATTTACAGTTCCAGAGAATAGGATATTTCACAATGGATTACGACTCTGACAGCCAACACCTCGTGTTCAACAAAACTGTGGGACTAAGAGACAACTGGGCTAAAATGTCGAAATGAAACACACGTCCTGATGATTGGGAATTTTTTTGAATCCAACAGATTTAAGAAGTTACTGGCTGAGTATGACAAAGCCAAGATAGAAGGTACTTCCTTATATCTTGACTCTGATGAGTTTATTTACCTTTCTGATTATTTTGTAGAGAACGGCTACATAGAGGAAGCTGAAATCTCACTCAGAAAGGGCATGGACTTGCATCCGGATTCAAAAGATTTGAAAGTGGCATATGCGGGTGTGCTCGTATGCAATCATAAATTCGACGAGGTTGTCAAGACCATTGAGAACATTACGCTTGAGGATAATTATGATGTGCTATATATACAGGCTCAACTAAAATGTGCGCAAGAAAGAAATTGTGAAGAGGGAAATAAACTCTTCCATAAGTGGCTCGAGTATATCGACCAGGATTATTATGAGACTAAAGGACAAAATGATGAGGAGGACCTGGACAGTGAGGACGACGATGAGGATGAGGTCTTTTATGAGGATCACGAATATAATCCTGACAACGATGAGGAAGAGGAACGGTTTGACTACAATAGCAAAAAAAGAGACGCTCGTTACAGGATTGTAATGTCTTTCATAGAATTTGCGGGTAGTAAGGATGAACAAGACAAATATGTCGGGTATTGGTGCGAGAATTATCTATCGACATTTGATTATATTGGTAGATATGTGGAGGATTACTCCATGGCTGAGGTGTGCCGGGAGTTAGGATTGCTTGACTTGCTTGAGCGATTCCTGATAAGAATATTAGATGTAAATCCATATAAAGAAAACGGATGGACAAACCTCGGTATAGCACAGAATATGAATAACAAACAGCAGGATGCGCTTAATTCCTTGGAATTTGCACTGGCAATTAACCCCGACGATGGAATGGCGCTTGCAACATATTCACAATGCATGTACGAGAGGGGGAATTATCAAAAGTCATTGGAAACTCTCTTAAAACTACAGGAGCTTAAACCGGAGATAACACAAGAGGTGCTTATAGCCAAATGCTATGATATGATAGGAGATAAAGACGAGGCATTCAAGAGATACAAGCAGATATTTGACAAATTGATGGATGTTAACATTAACTCTGACAATGCTGCTCTTGTATACGACCTTGCCGAGACGATGTTTAATTTCAAAGATTACATTAAGTCCATGGAGCTTCTCAATCACATACTGAAGTTCTATCCGGCAAACTATAAGTCCACTATGCTCAGAGGAGTTCTGCTTCTGGCAACAGACCAAGTAAGAGAGGCAACAGAAATTTTTACGACATTGTTACAGAAATACGATAATGACAGCGAAGTAATCTTGGATGTGGCATCAAGGTATATTGCCTTTAATTATGACGAGGCTGGTGTGAGTCTTCTTAAGATTATTCCAGTCTCACAATATGATTCTCAGAACTACAGAGCTTGTGCCCTGCTGGCGATTGCCTATTTCAAATTGATGAATAATAAAGAGTGCAGGCATTATTTGAAAATATTATGCGAGAACGCACCGGAGACAGTCATGATATATTTCGATGATATTATACCAGACACACTCCAAAAAGAGGATTATTTTGATTGGTTGTCAAAAAAACTGAATATAATGAAGAATAACAAATAAAACATTATGGATAAATCTTTGTTTTTGAATAATACAAAAAAAATAGCGAATACCGCTTTCGTTTTAATTCTGGCTGTTAACACATATGGTCAGAGACAGGAGACATTCCTTTTTGACAACTGGAAATTCTCTCATGTTGACAAACAAGAGAATTGTCTCAATCAATGTGATGATTCAGACTGGGAAAATGTATCAGTTCCTCATGACTGGGCCATTTCTGGTCCTTTCGACAAAGAGATTGATAAACAGGTTGTAGCCATTGAGCAAAACGGAGAAAAAGAAGCAACAGAGAAGACTGGCCGCTCAGGGGCATTGCCTTGGATTGGAACAGGTTGGTATCGTACATCCTTTAAGACTGAAAGTAGTTTTCAGCGTTTCCTGCTTAATTTCGATGGAGCTATGGCGGAACCTATGGTTTATGTCAACGGCAAACTGGCGGGAGAGTGGAAATATGGTTATACCCCCTTTATCGTAGATATTACACCTTACGTTAATATCGGTTCTGATAACACACTGGCCGTCAGGCTACAAAATGTTGAAGAAAGCAGCAGGTGGTATCCAGGAGCTGGACTATATAGGCCGGTAAAGCTTATCCAAACAGGCAAACAGGCAATTAAAGAATGGGGAGTAGATGTTATTACTGAATGTATAGATGAAAAGGATAATTCAGCAGAGCTAAGAGTCAACATAGATGTTGAGGGGATAGAAAAACAAAACGGTTGGGCGGTAAGACTAAAATCCGACGGTTGTAGGCGTCTAAACGGTATGTATCCAATAAAAACAGGAAATAATTCTATATCAGTTATTAGAACGGTGGAGGGTGTTACCTTCTGGACACCTGAGACACCAACACTCTACAATCTTGAAATACAACTGGTAAAGATGAGTGGTAACGCTTCTGACACAGAGGAAATATATGACTCTAAAACTGTGAAATTCGGTGTGAGAACTATTGAGGTTTCTGAAGAGAAGGGATTTGCACTAAATGGGAAATCCAGAAAAATCAAAGGCGTTTGCCTCCATCATGATTTAGGGATGTTGGGGGCTGCTGTAAACAAAGCGGCACTTCTGCATCAACTGGAGTTGTTGAAGGATATGGGATGTGATGCAATTAGAACAAGCCATAACATGCCGTCGCAATGGCAAATGGAAATCTGTGATTCTATTGGTATGATGGTTATGGCTGAAAGCTTTGACATGTGGATTTATCCCAAATGCAAAAATGGATATGCTAAATTTTTTAAAGAATGGTGTGATAGAGATCTCGAAAATTTGGTATTATCCAACAGGTTACATCCTTCAATTGTCATGTGGTCTATTGGAAACGAAATTCCTGAGCAGGGAATGAAGAATGGTAATGAAATCACTAGACATCTTCAGACTGTTATACATTCATTAGACCTAACCAGGCCTGTAACCTCTGGGATGGATCGCATCGACAACGCGTTGTCAACAGGTTTTGCGCAAGTACTTGATGTACCTGGAATGAACTATAGAACACATAAGTATGAGTCTGCATACAAAACTCTGAGACATGGATTTGTATTGGGAAGCGAGACGGCTTCTACTGTTTCATCAAGAGGAGTATATAAATTCCCTGTTGTTTTAAGAAAAAGTTATGCATATAACGACGGACAGTGCTCGTCATACGATGTGGAATGTTGTTCCTGGAGCAATCTACCCGAAGAAGATTGGGTTTTGCAAGACGATAAACCTTGGGTAATTGGAGAATTCGTCTGGACTGGGTTTGATTATCTTGGTGAACCTTCACCTTACGATGAGTATTGGCCAAGCAGAAGCAGCTATTTCGGAATTTTTGACCTGGCTGGACTACCAAAAGACAGATTCTATCTATATAGATCCCACTGGAGTAACGATAACACAATTCATCTCCTCCCACACTGGACATGGCCTGGAAGAGATGGAGAGGTGACTCCGGTTTACTGCTACACTAATCATCCTACAGCCGAGCTGTTTATAAATGGAAAGAGTCAAGGACGTATATCAAAGAAATTGTCAAAAGAAATTAATTTTAATAACAACGATGAGCTACTCGACAGGTATAGACTAAGATGGAACAACGTAGTATATGAACCGGGAGAGCTGAAAGTTGTTGTATATGATAACAACAACAACAAAGTCGGTGAGGAAATAATTAATACTGCAGGAAAACCACACCATATTGAGGTTGAAGCTAATAAAAAACAGATTAAATCAGATGGACATGATATGGTTTTTATGACAGTAAAAGTGGTAGATAAGGATGGAAACCTTTGTCCCGAGGCTGATTCAAAAATAAATGTAAAGGTTTCTGGCGGAGCGGATTTTAAAGGTATATGCAATGGTGACGCAACAAATCTCGAAGTATTCACAATGCCGACAATGAAAACATTTAAGGGGATGCTTTCCGTAGGTATTATTTCCAATGGACAGAAACAGAATGCAAAGGTGATTATTACTTCGGATGGACTTAAGAAATCTGAATGTTATATAGACGTTCAATAATAACTATTACATATTAATAATTGATGAAATCAAATAAGAACA
Source organism: Bacteroidaceae bacterium (assembly GCA_045603885.1). Classification (GTDB taxonomy): domain Bacteria; phylum Bacteroidota; class Bacteroidia; order Bacteroidales; family Bacteroidaceae; genus UBA3839. The sequence goes on from JAZUMZ010000175.1 coordinate 5,976, forward strand.
CAAAAATACTTGTTAATAGTATTGTAGAAGGTATTCAAGAGAAGAAAGGTCATCATATTTCAATTGCGGATCTTTCGCATATTGGCGACACAATCTGCAGTTATCTCGTAATTTGTGATGCAAATTCTCCTACTCAAGTTTCGGCGATTGCCGATTCTATCAGAGAATTCACTGTAAAAAAAGTTGGAGAGAAACCTAATGCTGTCCACGGACTTAACAATTCTGTTTGGGTGGCTATGGACTATGTGGATGTGATGGTTCATGTCTTCTTGCCTGAAACGAGGGAATTTTATGATATTGACAACTTATGGGAAGATGCAGAGGTGACTTCTGTTCCAGATATATAATAATAAAGGACTTTCCTGTTTGTTTCAATCCAATGAATCTATAATTTATATTTTTTTTAAGATATGCCTAAGATAAACAATAAATCAGAAAATAACAAAAATAAAGGTAAATTCAATCCTACATGGATATATGTGGGAGTTCTTGCGTTTGTTTTCTTTTCTATTCTGACAAATAACGAGGAGGCTACAGTTAAAATCAATTACACTAAATTCCAAGAGTGTATTGATAGTGGATATGTTGCCAACATAAGAATTGACAAAACAGAACAGGAATTGTTTTTTAATTTTAAACCAGACAGCGTTCAGGCTGCTTCTAAACATCTTCCTAAAGAAGCGATGGGGAAGGCTGTTCTCGTGTCAAATTATCCTTCGGTTGATAAACTTGAGGATTTTCTTGAGAGAAAACGAGTAGAAAACAAATTTCTGGGAGAAGTTAAGTACGAGAATGGAGGTGCTGGATTCTGGAGTGTATTCCTACAGTTTGTTTTCCCATTTCTTATTATAATTCTTTTCTGGATTATAATAATGAGACGTATGGGAGGAGGAAGCGGTGGTGGTGTTTTCTCTTTTGGAAAGTCAAGAGCAAAACTCTTTGAAGGAGGAAACATGAAAGACAAAATTACATTTAAAGATGTTGCTGGACTTGCAGGTGCAAAACAAGAGGTACAAGAAGTGGTTGATTTCTTACGTAATCCACAGAAGTACACTGAGCTGGGAGGAAAAATCCCCAAAGGTGTACTGTTGGTTGGCCCTCCAGGAACAGGCAAGACACTTCTTGCAAAGGCTGTAGCGGGTGAAGCCAACGTCTCATTTTTTTCTCTGTCAGGATCTGATTTTGTTGAGATGTTTGTTGGTGTGGGAGCATCACGAGTAAGAGATCTCTTTATGCAGGCAAAAGCAAAATCTCCAGCTATTGTATTTATTGATGAGATTGATGCAATAGGAAGAGCCAGAAGTGGGAAAGCCAGTATTCAAGCGAATGACGAAAGAGAAAGTACTCTTAATCAGCTACTGACTGAAATGGACGGATTCGGAGCAAATGCTGGAGTTATCGTCATGGCGGCTACAAACAGGGCTGACATTCTTGACAAAGCACTTCTAAGGGCTGGAAGGTTCGATAGACAGATTAACGTTGAATTACCCGATTTGAAGGAAAGACAACAGATATTCAACGTTCATCTCAAGCCAATCAAAATTGATGAGTCAGTCGATGTTGAGCAATTGGCAAGACAAACACCAGGATTATCAGGAGCTGACATAGCTAATGTATGTAATGAGGCAGCACTAATTGCGGCAAGAAATAGACTTGGATGGGTAAATAAGCAATGTTTTCTCGATGCTGTTGATAGAGTGCTTGGAGGACTTGAGAAAAAAACTAAGGTTATGACTGAGGCTGAAAAACGCACAATTGCTATACATGAGGCTGGTCATGCTACAATTTCTTGGTTCTTGCAACATACAAATCCGTTAGTTAAAGTTACTATTGTACCAAGAGGTAATGCTCTGGGAGCTAACTGGTATATGCCTGAGGAAAGACCTGTTACAACTAAAGAGGAATTACTGGACCAAATCTGCGGTTTACTCGGTGGTAGAGCTGCTGAAGAACTATTTACAGGGCATATATGTACTGGTGCAAGCAACGACTTACAGAGAGTCACCAGTATGGTATATAGCATGATCTCTATTTACGGAATGGGTGAGAAAATGCCTAATGTTAACTACTATGACTTTGCTGAAAATTCATTTACTAAGCCATATAGTGACTATACAGCACAGTTAATGGATGAGGAGGTTAAATCTATAATTGAGCGGGAGTACGACAGGGCTAAGAGAGTTATCATGCAACACTCCAAAGGACTTCAGGAACTGGCTCAGAGACTAATTGACAAAGAGGTTATTTACCCTGCTGACCTTGAGGAGATTTTTGGTAAAAGACAATGGAAATCAAGGTCGGACGAAATCATGGAGCTTAATAAAAACCTTACAATAGATAATGCGAGTCAGGATGGTGAACAGAATTTCAATGATGAGAATGAGGAAATTATTCGTCAAAAGGCTATTGCTGCAGTTTTAGAGAAACAAAAAAAGCAAAACTCACAGGATGAACAAAAAGAGGAGACCACAAATAATACAGACAAAAAGTCTTCCTCTCCTGTATGGGATATTTTTACCAACATATTCAAAACTTCCAAACCAACAGACAATACCAATGCTGATAATGAGAAGGTTAAAAATATTCCACAGGCGTCTGAGAACCAAACGGTTAATGAAACACAAGGCTCATATGTGAACAATCAGCCAGATCAGCAAACAGCTGATAAGATGAATGATATCATTGTAGAAATAGAACACAAACAACAAGACGAGACTGGTGAAGATTTAAACAAAAAAAATGAAAACATATCACTTAATGAGAAATATAAGGAAGATAATAGTGTAAGTGAATCACAATCTGATGACTATAATCCAATTTTTGACAGCTGGTCATCTCAATCTATAACAACTCCTGTCAACGAAGATGCTAACATGCAAGTTAACGTAGAGACAGAACCAGAACTGTTTAACGAGGAAGCAGAGGATAATGATGTTGACGAGGTTATTAATTACAATTTGTCGGAACAAAACAATGTCGAAGCTAATATAGAAGAGGTCGAGACAGAGATTAAAGAAACTGAGGATATTGAACCGGAAGTTGTCGGAACTAAGATTGATGATACTGATGATATTGAAACCAAAGTTGTTGAGCCCAGAGTTGTTGAGCCAGTATCTGAAGACTCAGAAATTGAAACAGAGCCATCTGTTTCCGTGAAATTGAAACAGAGTAACAAGACAGTCGTTGAGCCAATGTTATTCGATGATGAGGATGATCATGAAGGTGAGTATGTCAGCGTAACAGAGGATAATGATAATGACATTGACTTTATAGAGGTGATACCAGAAGACGATTTGGATGATGTGGATGATGACAGGCTTATAGACGACGAGGATGAAAAGTAATTTTTTCAAAACCAATTATAAAATCTCACACGACATATATGGATGAGTATAAAAATGAAAGTCCGCTTGACGGAGGTGTTTTAACGCATACTACAGAAAATGTTAAACACAAAGACAATCCGTTCAGTTCTATTGTTATGCGATCAATAACCGGTATCGTTTTTGTGGCAGTATTCGTTGCTGCATTAATACATCCGATGGCCTTTCTTGTCATTTTTGCTTTGTTTACCGGACTAATGACATGGGAGTTTTGTGGACTGATTAATTCTTCACTTCATTTACAAGTGAACAGACTGATTACAACGGTAGCAGCGGTATATTTCTTTTTTGCGGTCTTCGATTTTATTACTGGTCTTACTGGTAAAGGAGCTGCTGTTTTCTTGCCATTTGTGATTTCTGTAATGTATATTCTTATATCGGAACTCTATCTTAAGGGATTTAGGAAAATTGAAAATTGGGCATTCGCATTTATGGCTCTCATATATATTGCATTGCCAATGTCACTGCTTAACTTGATGGCATTTATTCCGTTGGCAACTAATCAACTTGCTTTTGTTACTATATGTAATTTGTCACTCTTCATTTTTATTTGGTGTAGTGATACGGGAGCATATCTCATCGGGTCGGCTATCGGAAAACACAGACTTTTTCCAAGTATATCACCAAAAAAATCATGGGAGGGAAGTTTTGGTGGAGCATGCGTTGCAATTATAGCCTCACAAGTTATAGCCACATTCAGTAAAGACTTAAATGCAGACAGTGAGATTGTCAACAGGTTGCTATGGGCTGGATTCGCTGTTGTTGTCGTGATATTTGGAACTTGGGGAGACTTGGTAGAATCCAGGTTGAAAAGGAAACTTGGCGTTAAGGATTCTGGAAATATCCTGCCAGGACACGGAGGTTGGCTTGACAGGTTTGACTCCGCACTTATGGCTATTCCAGCTGCGTTAATCTATCTTTATTGTATTTGATTCTTTCATTTTTTAACAGACCTTGTTAACTTTATTTTGTTTTTATGAAAAATACACTTTGTTATTTGTTGTTTTTGCTTTTTAACGTACAAATTTCGTCAGCTCAGAGTTTGTTTGACTCTAATGTGGTGGCTGATGAGGGTGCATGGTGTTGGTTTGCCGACCCGAGAGCACTTCATTATGAGAATGAAGTCAATTCCATCAACGCAACTTATATCGGATACATTGACGTTCACGGAAATATAAAAGCCACCCAATATGACTGGATTACAAAGAGAAAAACTGATGTGCTTGTGAGGTCATGCTTTCAGCCTGACGACCATAATAACCCTACATTTCTTGTACTTCCGGATGAGAGAATTATGATTTTCTACACAAGGCATACCGATGAGCCGCGAATTTGGTATAGAATATCAACAAAGCCAGGCGATATTACAGCTCTTGGTGAAGAGAAATATTTGTCCACAGCTAACAACACGACTTATCCGTCACCGTTTATAATGAGTGATGATCCAAACCATATTTATTTATGTTGGAGAGGTATTAACTGGCATCCAACTATTGCCAGGTTGACAATGCCAGACGCAAACGATAATTGCACATTTGATTTTGGACCTAAACAAATTGTACAATCTACTGGTGCAAGACCATATGCTAAATATCAGAGCAACGGTAAGGACAAAATATATCTTGCTTATACAACTGGACATCCCGACAACGAAATGCCTGACTGGCTTTATTTCAATGTGATTGATATCAATAAAGGAAATGGGCCATTGCTTAAGGATATTAATGGGAAACAGTTAAGCACAATAGCTAACGGACCGTTTAATGTATCTAAAAATGACTCTTACTATAATTCATTTCCTTTGACTGTGGTGGACAAATCGGCAAACATCAGGAACTGGGTGTGGCAAATATCGACTGATAAAAATGAGAATCCGGTAATCGCATATCCACATATCGATAACGCAAAGACATCACATGTATATTGGTACTCCAGATGGACTGGTTCAGAATGGAGAAACACATGGGTTCAGTATGCAGGGCATGCATTCCATCAAAACTGGAACTCAACAGAAAGATGCTATAGTGGTGGTATGGCTATTGACCCTGACAATATCAACGATCTTTACCTAAGTATTCCGACATCTAATGGTGAGTATAATAAGGATGGAGTATTTGAGATATGGAAATATACAATTGATGATGATGGGAATGTCTCTAAATCTGAACAGATTACAAGCAATTCTGAGAAGAACAACATACGTCCATTCATTATTCCTGGCTCAAATAACAGTCCTTTACGTCTTACCTGGATGAACGGAGACTATTATTACTGGATTGTTATAAAGAATTACCCTCTGGGATATCCAACTGCTGTTCTATGTGATTATAATTGGCAGGAAGAATATACGAAAGAGGCTTCTGAAAACGACTCTCCAAGAGTTGATTGTATTTGTCTGGAAGCAGGAAAGACATTGAATATTGCTTTCGGAATGAACAGCCAGAATTATAGTGGCAAGCTTTTTCAAATGGGGGTTACAAGCCCCTTAGTTTACACTCTTGATATAGATGGATATCCCGTGGTATCAGTCAACGGTAAGGAGTATAAGAGCCAAAACCGCTTATACACATCAGATGACTGGGCCACAATGAGTTCTGGGACAGGTGGCGACAGCCACCCGACTAAGCTTACTACATGGGTGCTTTCCATGACATACGATGGAAAGATTCTCACTCTTTATCGTAATGGTCTCGTGGATCAGGTGATAGAGATAGATAATCTTGAGGGCGGTACCGTTGATGCGTATGGTGACGATTTTCATCATTCCATTTTAATGATGTCTGACTTCTATGCTTGTGCTTCACCTCAGACTGTTATGTTATTAGCCAAGCGTGTGCAGGATAATGTGAAGCAGATTATTGCACAACGGGCACTTGAGACAATAATACTACCTGAACAGACTCATACAGATCTCGTACTTCCAAAAACTGTCATCGGGCAGCAAGTTACCTGGTCATCTTCTGACAATTCTGTAATATCTGATGATGGAGCTCTTGCATATCTTACAGAAGATAAGGAGGTAAAGCTTAAAGCTACATCAAATGGATATGAACGCACATTTGACATTATTTGTAAAAAGAGGGATATAAAGAACAACCTTAGATTTGAGCAGGCAGAGATTCTAGACCTGTCTGCTAATACACTAACAGGTTTTAATAAAAACAAATATGGTCTTGCCCCTCAAGGACTATTAAATGGATTGAGGTCTTACACCTTCCTTGTAACAGTAAAAGCTAAAAGCCTGGAAAAGCAGCCTAGAATATATGATTTTGGAAGTGGTTCAGCCAACAGCCTGTTCCTTAGGGCTAATCCCCTTGCGGCAGGAATCAAATATAATGGTGGGACGACAACAATGGTTAATGGTTCTATTACTCTTTCTGCTAATAAGGAATATAAAATAGCGGTTTCATACTCTGCCGCGACACATACTACAAAAATTTATATTGACGGTGAGGAGAATGCATCTGGAACACAGAACCAGAATGAGCCGTACATGCTTTGTGAGGCAGAGTCAGATAGCAGGAATTATATCGGAAGGACACAATGGTGGGATTCTTCATTTGCCAACGACAATGCAGATTTTATCGGAACCATCTCCGGATTAAAATTGTATGATGCATGTCTGACCAAGAAAGAAATATGTGACTTGCAAAGTATTCAATACGAGGAGGAAAACTATCCTTCAGATATCGTCAATGGTGATTTTGAGGATGAGTATTCTGTGCAAAGTGGTTCGGGAGTCAGTGCTGACAGGGCTATTTATGTGCCAAAAGGCTGGACGGTAAACAGAATTAGTCCTGATAACAATGACATAACTGCGTTAAAAAGCGGAGACCTTTATTTTGACAGATTTTTTGGTGCTTGCGAAAAGCCTCATACTAATGGGAAACAAACATATTGGATAAGGCAAAATTGGGGCACACCGACACTTGTTCTTCAGCAGACCATAAAGCCAGAATCTGGTAAGTATATATTGTCAGCCGACGTTTGGTGTAATGGTGAAGGAGGAGACGCTCGTATTGGTATAGAGAAGTTCGGAAATGTGTCAGCTACTACAATTAACGTTAGTAAGGCGGCATGGCAAAATGTGAGCTTTGAGTTTGACGCAGATGGCGAGAATCCTGTGACAGTGAGATTAGAGGCAGTTCACACAACAGAAGGTAAAGAAAAAATTATTGGATTTGACAACATTGTTCTCAAAAGTATATCACCAGTTTTAACAGGTGATGTTAACTTCGATGATAAAGTTAATATATCTGATGTTGTGGCTGTTATCAATCATATTGCAGGAATTGAGGTTTGGGATATTGCTGATATTAATGGTGATGACAAAGTGAACATAACCGATGTTGTTGACATTATTAATATTATTGCAAACCAATAAGAAATATTAAATATTTGATTGTTAGGCCTTTAGTCTAATTTGTCATTTGGAGATTCTGTCTGTCTTCGCAGGCATAATTTTATTATCCCAGACATTCTATTAGAGTGTTGCCTGAGGAACTCACCTACAAACAACACCATAGAGCTTAGTGTAATAATGATAATCCAGTCAGTTAGGCATAGGGGAGACACATTGAACATCTCACCGCCTAACTGAACTATTAATATCTGCCCAGTTAATATTATAAATAGTGTTATTATGAATCCATGGCATTTCTTAATATTTTTAAAAGCAGAGTCACCAGTCATATATGCTTTTGCATTAAACAAGTTCCAATATTGAAACATAACA
>JAZUMZ010000176.1:0-15418 GCA_045603885.1 Bacteroidaceae bacterium
AAAACTAATCATCACAAAATTTTTTGCTAAATTTGTAGCGGTATTAGTATATATCCTGATGACCGATTAGGATAATTCGCAAAACAGAGGAGAAGAAATTAAATGAAGAGCATAAGCCTTATCAAAGGAGTATTCGATGAGCTGTTAAGCCTGGAGCTTGCACCGGGTATCAAAGCCGGTTTCCCGTCACCAGCCGACGACTATCGTCATGACGGACTTGACTTCAATCGTGACCTTATCCGCCATCCGGAAGCCACGTTCTACGGACGAGTGGAGGGTAACAGCATGATAGACGCGGGAATATGCGACGGTGACATAGCAGTGATAGACCGCAGTGTGGAGCCGTCTAACGGTGATATTGTCGTGGGGTTTCTAAACAATGAGTTTACGATTAAGTTCCTGGACTTGACTCACCGGGATGACGGCTATATAGAGCTTCGCCCGGCCAACAAAGACTTTACTCCCATACGTATAAACGAGAGTGACGACTTTGAGGTGTGGGGTGTCGTGATTTGGACCATCAAAAACTGGAAGCGCTATTAGATGTATGGCATAATAGACTGTGACAACTGCTATGTGTCGTGCGAGCGGGTGTTCCGCCCCGACCTGAACGGCAAGCCCGTCGTTGTTCTCTCAAACAATGACGGCTGTGTCGTAGCCCGTTCGAATGAGGCCAAACGTATGGGTATCAAAGCCGGTGTTCCTTTCTATCAACTCGAGCAGCAGTTTCCTGACAACAAGATTGCAGTGTTCTCTTCCAATTATGAGCTTTATGGAGAGCTGACCGGCCGTGTTGTGGATATTATAAGGAATGAGGCTCCCGCCTATTTTCGTTATAGTATAGACGAGTGTTTCGTCTATCTTCACGGCATGGAGTCACACGATTTGAAACAGTGGGGAGAGAACCTTCACAAGAAAGTAAGACAATATGTAGGTATGCCTGTTAGTGTCGGCCTTGCCCCTACAAAAACTTTGGCAAAGATGGCCAGCCATTTCGCAAAGAAATACAAAGGCTACCGTCATTGCTGTATGATTGACAATGGCGAGAAGCGGCTCAAAGCCCTGAGGCTGTACCCCATAGAGGATGTTTGGGGAATCGGCAGACGCTATGCCTCCAAGCTTCAAAATATGGGAATCTGCACAGCGTATGATTTCTCATGTCATTCCGGCGACTGGGTGCGCTGCACGTTCAACAACATCGTTATATACAGGACCTGGCAGGAACTGAACGGCATCGACTGCGTGCCTAATGAGGAAATGGCAAGCAAGAAAAGCATCTGCACCAGTCGCAGTTTCAATGGTATGGTAGGCGACCTGGAGACCCTTCGTACGCATGTGGCCAATTATGCGAGCCGCTGTGCAGAGAAGCTTCGCCGGCAACACACCGTCGCATCTGTGGTGGGAGTGTTCATCAACACCAACCCCTTTCGTGAGGACTTGATGCAGTATTGGAATTTCCAAGAGACCCGCCTTACCATGGCTACGGACAGCACAATCAAGATTGTCCAGGCCGCAACAAAGGTGTTGAAGAGTATCTACCGTGAAGGCTACAGATATAAGAAAGCCGGAGTGATTGTGATGGGCATCGGTCCCAACTCCGCCATTCAGGCCGACTTGTTTGATTTCAACGCAGAGCAGTTTGAGAAGATGAAGCGCTTGGATGCCGTTGTCGACAGGATTAACCGCGTCAACGGCTCAGAGACGATAGTTCTGGGCTGTCAGCAATACACACAAAAAGGAGGCATTGGCAAAGCCGATGTGTTTGCCAATGCCATCAAACATGATTTCCGCAGTAAGAATCCGACGACTCGTTGGAGTGATATCATCACTCTGAAATGATCAAAGATGCCTATTCGTCATAGAATTACCTTAGGGTATTTCTATGAATTTGCGGCCGTTCCATTTGAGGGTTTTCTGAGTTTTTCCTCCATCGGGATTCCATTTTGTGACAATAATGTCCTTCCCGCTTCGTGGCAGGGAGTAGGACGTGTCGTAATATTCAACTTGGAATCCTGGTGTGTCACAAATCCGCATTTTTTTTGTCGCTTTGTTGTACCGGCAGAACGTGAGGCAGCTTGTCTCGGTGATTACGGGTTTCCCTTCGTTTTCGTCCGCCAGGTTGTTGAATGCGAACAGGATGTGTTTTCCGTCAGACTCGTTCCAATAGCACATCTCTTGTGTTTTAACCCTGGACTCATATCTCCATTCATAGAGAATATATCCGTTTTTCTTATCAACAACAAATGTAGTACCCTCTTTTTGCGGCTTCCCGGCACGATAATTAATCAATGCCTGCTCAAAGCCGGCGATTGCCTCATGGCCACATTCCTCCTCGTCATCTTCGTCGGAGAATAGGAAAGCCCATGCAAAGTCGGTGATTGTAGGTCTTGGACCTTTAAACTTCACGCGATACTCATCTTGTGCAACTGCGGCGATGGCACAACAGGTGAAAACCAAAGCTAATGATAATCGTTTCATTTTATCAGATTTTAGATTAAACTTATTTTATTATGTTTATACATGTTTATGAAGTTCTCGCTTTGCTCGAGGTTGTTGAAGTTATCGACGATAGTTCTTGCTCTTTATTCCCAACATGTAATGTCTTTCTCTATCTCGGGCAGCAGGCTGCGGTGGAACGTCGGCTCTTTGATTCCGCTTCGTTTTTGTCTCCTGTAGTCTTCAAGCAGGATAAAGGCATATTTCCCAAGTCGCGCTATCGCCACAAGGTTGCATGCCGTGAGCATAGCCATAAACAGGTCGCCTACACTCCACACGATGTCAAGGCTTGCCAAAGCTCCCAACATAACGACCACTCCGCCCGACAGCAGCCTGTACAGGGTTAATGCCGGCCTGCTTGAAGTCATGAAGCGGATATTCGCCTCCCCGTAATAATAGTTGCCGATGATACTGGAGAATGCAAAAAGAAAGATGGCGACAGCGATGAATACCGGTCCCCATGACCCAATCTCAGAGTTGAGCGCAGCCTGAGTTAGAGCTATCCCGTTCAGTTCTGATTTGTTATATAAACCGCTGATGAGTATGACGAATGCCGTACATGAGCATACGAGAAGCGTGTCGGTGAAAACTCCCAACGCCTGTATAAGCCCCTGCTTGACGGGGTGGGACACTGTGGCGGTGGCGGCGACATTGGGTGCGCTTCCCTCGCCGGCCTCATTGCTGAACAGCCCCCGCTTGACTCCGTTCATTATTGTTGCTCCTATTGCTCCGCCAATCCCTTGCTCCAATCCGAACGCATTGGTGACAATCACCTTCATCACGTGGGGAATCTGTTCAATATTCATAACGATGATGACAACGGCAAGGATGGCATATCCGACAGCCATCAACGGAACCAACACCGCGCTAACATTGGCGATGCGATGGATGCCGCCGAAAACGATAACCAATGCCAGTGCAGAAAGAATCGCTCCCACCAGCAACGGACTCAGTCCGAACGCCTCTTCCATTGCCTCGCAGATGGTGTTGCTCTGTATTGAGTTGTATGAAAGTCCGAATGTGAGGGTTATCAGCACCGCAAACAGGTAGGCCATCCATTTGCAGTGCAGACCTTTCTTTATATAGAAAGCCGGTCCTCCAATGAAAGAGTCCTTATGTCTCTGCTTGAACAGCTGTCCGAGCGTTGACTCTACGAAAGCAGTCGCCGAGCCAATCAATGCGATAACCCACATCCAGAACACTGCCCCCGGTCCTCCAATAGCTATAGCCGTTGCCACTCCCGCGAGATTTCCTGTCCCCACACGTGTGGCCACCGAAACAGCAAAAGCCTGAAACGAGGATATATGCTTGTGGTTGCTGTGTTTGTCGCTGACCTCTTTTGTCCCTGAGGTGGCAGAGTCTGTGAGAAGCCTGAACATCTCGCCGACCATCCTGAATTGCACGCCCTTGGTTCTCCAAGTGAACCACAGGCCGCACAATAATAGTACCGCTATCAGGACATATCCCCACAGAGCGTCATTTATATGATTTATCAGCTCGTTCATCTCAACGGTTTTGTGCTCAGTCAACTGTTTGTGTTGCAAAGTTAATAAAAAACGAGGGAATGTGAGTATAATATTTGTTTTAATTTTGTTTTGTACTCGTTTATGCGTAACTTTAACTGCGTTGAAGTTACTTGCACTCGACAAACCCAAATTAAAATCAAATAAATTTATTTTAATTTTGTTTTGTACTCGTTTATGCGTAACTTTGTGGCAAAAGAGTAATGAAATCGGAATTACAAACGTTTAAATGAGAAGCTATGAAGAATTTGACAATTTTAATAATGTGTATGTTTTGTACATGCATTTCTGCCTTTGCTCAGGTGAAGACTTTCAAGACTGTGGCTGAGGATGACGTGGTTGTTGTGAATGCCAGCGACTGCAAGGAGAATTACGGCAACAACTACCGTCTATGGATTCGTTATGACTATCGTAATCCCAAGTTATGCAAGGAGGCGGCAAAGCTCGACGGTGTGAAAGGAAAGTCTGTCAGGGCAGAGGTGCTTTATGAGTTTGACGAGTGCCTTCTTATGTACAGAATCCTGAAAAAAGTTTATTACGATAAGAAAGAACATGTGGTGGGAGTTGTCAGATTTGATAACGCCTCCTGGAATTCTATCGGCGATCTTGACTATTCACTTAAAATCGGTATTTATATGACCGGGCAGTTCAATATCGTGGCTGGATAGTGCATGGTGTTTTTTATCTCGTAGGGAAGACCGGTGACTTCAGGTATTCCTGTCTCCCTGTCATCTGTGGCACCTTCGCAAAAAACAGCCGTGACCGCAGTGATGAGGTTGTGGAAGCACTTTACAAACTTGCAGAAGAGGATGCCAACTTTCATGTCGTTGACATCAGTGACGGCACTATCCAGAGCGACCGTCTGCATTTCGACGCACAGGGAGCCGGGCTGTTGGGACAACGGGTGTATGGCCAGTTGATGGAAGTAATTGGAGACAGCCGGTAAACATTATAATTGAGATTGTTTACTTTTGTGCAGATATTTTTATGGTTATTTTTCCGCCATGAGGATTGAAATCAAATGTCTGCATGTTGTCATTAGTCTCGACCGGGAGCGGCTTTCCGTCTTGTGACACCTTTATGTTTTTGTCGGAGTGGATAACAAGCGTAAGTGGGATGTTGAACAAGTTGCGATTGAGATTGAGTGATGGAGTGACCTCGATTGTACCGTTTTTCAGTGTGTCCACCTTCAGATTTAAGTCTCTGCGCTCTTTCACGTAGGCTGACACGTCGGCAAAAGTGCCGACCCATATTTTTGCGCTCAAAGAGTCAACATAGTTGAAATGGCGCCAAAGGATATCAGGGTCTAGGAAGCAGTCATAGCCATAACTGATGCCGTGGGTCATGGTGACAGCCCATTGCCCTTTGGCTATCAAGCTGTCAACCCACTGACGGAGCCATGCCTCTCCCTTGTCTGCGGTCTTTCCTCCTAAACTTATCAGTGATGTGCGGCTTCCCACTCGCCCTTGCTCGCAGATGGCGATGGTCTCTGGCGACCGCCGGTTGCCAGGGTATATAAAAGTGCGGGGCCATACTCCCAGACTGTCGTGAATCAGGCTGTCGTTGGCTTGAAGCTCGTGTCGCAGCTCCTCTGGACTCAGCTTGGTCACATTCCTGTGCTCGTAGCCGTGGCTTGATATCTCGTGACCGTCGGATTTGAGCTCACGCAGTTGCTCCCATGTCATGATGGGTGTTCCCTTGTGGTCGCGTCCCACTTGTGTACCGATAATTGCGAATGTGGCTGGAAAACTGTGTTCTTTCAGCTTCTGGCGCAGCATAGTGTAGTGTTCTTGCAGTCCGTCATCAAATGTGTAGCTGATAGCAGCCTCCTTGTTGCCCTTGAAGCGCGCTACAGTCAGTGCATACGAAAAGGGTGTGATCAACGTAAGGTTAAGTAAAGAAACTGCAAAAACAATTACAATCCGTTTCATTTTAAGTGTCATTATTGTCAATTCGTAGTGTCAGGAGCATAAACAGAATGCATAACGGGCAGCAGAGCCTTGCCCCAGAACTCAGCCAGACGGACAGCTCCCTGCTCGTTGGGATGGAGCCAGTAGGATTTGCCACGTGCGTCTTTCTCCTCGAAGACGTCGGTACGCCAGTTTTTCTTGAAATATTTGTATGCGTCGCTGTCGCCTATGTGAACGTGACCGGGCTTGCAGTTGTTCACGACACTCTCAAACATATTATAATAGTCGCCTATCAGTCTGAGACTCTTCTTCGATGCTATGGATCCGCCCTTGGTGTGATAGTCGGGTGTGTAATAGATTGGCTTGTTGAGCACCACATGTGCTTCAGGCCACAGATTGAGTAACGAGTCTATGATAGAACACAGATTCTTGGCATAGTCCTCGGGTGTGGTGTGCTTGTTTTTTGGCCGTTCAACGCTGTCGTTTGTTCCCAGCATGATGCTGAACAGTAACGGTAGTCCAGGATTGGTTTTCATCAGCTCACTGGCTTTTGCCACAACGTCGGAGAAATATGTCTTGTCGCCGGCGGGAATAACCGCCTCCTTATCGGGCAGGAAGTGGTAGGTTGTGCGTCCTGAGCGTCCGCAGTTTTCGAAATACACTGTGTCGACACCCTCCTGTGCCGATAGCCATCGGGCACATTGGGCGGGTGGGGCGGTTAGCTCCCGTTGCTGGTGTTTCGCACCGTATGTGATGCTGTTGCCTATAAACACCACGTTAAACGACCGCTCTTGTGCGGTTGCGTTAATAAATGCTGTCATCACAATGATTGTGATGAATGATAAAACATGAACGGTGTGTCTCATATTGATTGCCATGTGGTATTTTATAAACGACAGGTGCTATTTTTTGAGTTTGTGCCACACAGGCTTGAACTCTATTGACTTACCAAAAGACTTCACGATTTTTTCGCCCTCTTCCTTTGTCAGGTCCTTTTCGTTGAGTGAATATTCGAATTGCTCTCCAACCTCACCGTCTTCCTGAACAGGGTAGGTGGCGATGCAGTTGAGCACTTGGTCAACGACGCTGTTCTTTAAATGAGAGTAGCTGGTGTAATAGCAGCCGGTTCCGCATCCGCCCGCGGTAAGCACCACATCCTTAAAGAACGTGATACCGTATTTGAAGTTGTTCTCACCAATGAGAGTTGCCTTGCCTTGGTTTACGCAATAAATCGAGGAGTTGTCGCCCTTGGTGTCGCTGAGCCATATCTCAGGAACATTGTCGCCGTCAATATCAATGAGCGCAAACCGTGTCATCTCGGTGTCGTTGTCGCTGATTATCGCTCTTTCTGAGAACGCCTTGTCAAGTTTGTCGTGACATTCTATTTTTGTACCACTGTAATGCAGGCTCATTCCGTCGAAAGTATAGATGTGGTGTAACGACGGCTCAATAAGAATGTTGTCGGGGTCGTGCCAGGCGTAGAAAGTCTCTTCTATTATGAGGTTCTTTCCTTTGTGGGGCAGTGAATAGGTGAAGTAATTGTCGCTGCCTCCCTGAAAGAATGGTTTGAAGGAATTCACAGCGCTTCTCTCTGGTGTGAGTGTCTTTTTGGCCGGGTTGTAGTCGTAGAAACACACCAGGTCAATCTCCGGGTCCACAGGGTCGCCGAGGTGTACGGCAAAAAGTCGGTGTCCGTTTTTCCGTTTCCACACACATGCCTCTATATAGTCGCCGTCGCCACCTCCGTTGTCAGCGGAAACATACCCGTTTGGCTCGTCGATAACGACATCGATAACCGGCCCGTTCTCAGGTTTGTTTATTGAGTTGAATTTCCTGGGATTCTGGTGTTTCATCATAATGGAATTGCCTGCGCCCGTCTCCCATTTCTTGTTGAACGCCTCAAAGAGGGATATAATATGCTCTCCAGTGACACCTTTTATTGTGGTGGCTTGAAGCCTCTTGAGCATGGCGGCCGATTCCGCCTCCTGGGCGCTGGCAGGGCTGCATGCGAGGCAAAAAACAATCAGTGCATCTTTAAAAAAGGTTGATGTTCTCATAAAAAATTATTTTTTAATTCCTGCGATTATATTGATTACATCCACAACGTCGGTGATGTCCACCCTGTTGTCACCGTTTACATCGGCTTTCTCATAGGACTCAATCCCGGCTATATGGTTGATTATCGCTACGACGTCGCCTATGTCAACACGCTCGTCGCCGTTGATGTCTTCAGGAAGAGATCTTTCGAGATAAACTTTCTGGATATATATGGCGGAGCCGCCGTAAGACCATATTCCTGCCATAAATATGTGGCTGGGGTCGCACTTGCTGCCATCCTCCTTGACCATGTTGTGGAGATCAATCTCAATCTGCTTCTTTGTCCCCATATCAAACACATAGGGGGTTGACCAGTAGTTGTTTGAGTCAAATATTCTGAACGATGGACTGCAAGATGCCGCCCGTCTCAGTACAACTATCAACTTGTCGTATTTGCTGAGATCGATACCAGCACCGTATTGCCAACCTCCAAAGCCATATTGGGATGTGGTCAAAGCGCCCGTTGACTGCTTGAAGGTACCGTTTCCATAGATGGAGGGGTTGAATACTCCTTCAACAAGCGGGAAGAACGAAACGGTTACATTGAACTCTACTGACTTTTGATTACCCAATACGTCTGTGTATGTGGCTGTAACAGTTGTGGTTCCCTCATTTTGTCCTATCGCGCGTCCTCCTACAAATGACACCACGTTGCTGTCTTGGATGTCGAATTTACATTGGGATGCAACATTCTGGGTTTGTCCGGATTTGAATTTCGCTGTTATTGAGAGTGTGTTTGTTGAACTTGGAGCAAGTACGATGTTGCTCTGGCTCATCGAAAGATTCTCAATAGTGAGGTCGTCCTGGGTGAAGGTGTGCAATACGCCTTCGCCGTAGAAGCGAGACTCTGAGAAATTCTCCTCGGTCGTGAACCAATCCACGTCCACATATCCTCCCAGTTGTTTTGTGGCATAATTGAATATTCCAAATCGGTTGCCGACAAACACAGTCAGGATATATCGCATTGTCATCTCGTTGCCAAATTTCGTCCACTCGGCATTGTCTGTGCTGTAGTAGAAGTTGGCTTTGTTTGTTCCGAAGTTGACAATTGCCCTGAGATAAATGGTCTGGTCATCGGATAAAGACAATGGTGTCTCTGAAATCACCTCATTCTCTGGCACAGCGTCATACCCGCTGATATATTGTACAAGATATTTCTGTCCGTCAATCTGCTTCACACCGATATATCCGTAAGGGTCTTGGAACACACATAGTCCGGCAATGTCGCCGTCTTGCATGCCTTTTGTGTCTATTGATACTGTTCCATAGCTGTCGGGATAGCTTGATGCGTCGGTGTTGGCTTTGTTGTATGAGAATATACGCTGAGTGAGCATATTCTGTGCCTGTTTCAGGTCGTCTGTAATCGTGACAGTGTGTAGGCGGAGATTGCCGGGGTTCTCAAACAGCGACCATCCTGAGTTGTCGGGGTTGTGATTCCATTCCCATTGCAGTCCCAGCTTAGGATTGGTGAATGTGTCGTTGGTGGGCAGATATGTGGTAGGATATATCTTTCCAACGTTGGGTTTTGTGTATGGCTGACCCTTTGCGCTTACGTCTATTCCGTTGGTGCCGATTACAGGCCATTCGTCAACCCATTTCACAGGCTCAAGATATGGAATGCGACCGACAGTTCCTGCGTCCTTGAATAGAATTGTCCACCATTCTCCTGTTTGTGTCTCAACCAAACCTCCCTGGTGTATATGCTGGTTCTCAAACACTCTGCCGTTATGTTCCTCGTAGGGTCCCATTGGTGATTTAGACCTGAAAATAGTCTGTGACCCCTCAGTCCCGCCATATGTGGCATAGATATAATAGTAGTCTCCGATATGGTAGAAATGTGAGCCTTCACAACCGTTTCCCACAGATATTACTTTTGTGCTGCTTATCTCCTTGAATGTGGATGCGTTGAGTTTCGAGACTGTTATGTCACCAATTCCAGATGCTACATATAGATATCCGTCACCGTTTTTCTCACCGTTTGCCCCAAGTCCGTGGAGATGGTCCCGGCTGTCGTCGAACAGGAATCCTGAATCGTAATAGAAACCGTCGAGTTTTGTCATTTTCCACTCACCCTCGGGATCTGTGGCGGATAGGATCCAGTCTCCTCCGTCGTCAAATCCCTCTGCAGCGAATGCGATAAAGTTAAGGTAGAATTTACCATTGTGATATTGGAGAGATGGAGCCCACTGTCCTTTTGAGTATCTGTTAAATCCGTTTTTGAGGTTGTAAGGGTCATCATCAGCGATCTGCAGTAATGGATTGGCACAATATTCCCAGTTTACAAGGTCTTTTGATTTAAGAATAGTAGCCCCAGGGAAGTGGTGCATGGTGGTTGAGCAAAGATAATAGGTGTCGTCCACCAGAATGATGTCAGGGTCGGGGAAGTCGGCGTTGATTAACGGGTTGACAAATCCTCCGAATCCATTGTCGGCTGTATATTGATACTTGAAAGCCGGGTGCGGCACATTCTCTTGTGCGTATTCTTTATACCACTGGAAACAAGCTCCGCTGCAAGCCTCATAAACGTCCAGGCCATTGACCGCCATGGAGTCAGAGAATGCGGGAACCACCTTCTTGTTTTTTATGTATTGGTCTATGTCTATGTAGTCGCCTGTACCCGTGAGTGTCATTGAGATATTGCCGAAATGGTCAAGTACAGCCTTGAAAGCCTTTCCCCATCTGGATGTTGTGCCTGTTGCCCAGGTGCCATAGTTAGCTACAACCCATTTTCCGTGCTCGTCGTAATGTCCGGTTCCTGATTTTTCCGGACTCCAGTCCACCTCTGTAATTACTATTGGTTTTGTGTCAACGACCGGCACCGCATCCTTGAATGAGTTGATGGCGTTGGTGGTGTTGTAGTTGTTGTCATCGGTATTATACCATCCGACGTAGTCGTGTACAGCATATCCGTAGTTATAATCATTGATAGGGTAGGTTGCATAGTTTCGATAGTTCGACTGCCATCCTGTGCCTGGAAGCAGGATGATTCCTGTATAACCATTCGCGCGGATTTTGTCCACAATCGGCTGGAAAAAGTCACG
This sequence comes from Bacteroidaceae bacterium, assembly GCA_045603885.1. Lineage (GTDB taxonomy): Bacteria > Bacteroidota > Bacteroidia > Bacteroidales > Bacteroidaceae > UBA3839. Next base: position 11,068 of record JAZUMZ010000176.1, read on the forward strand.
AAGGGCGGTGGCGGTATTGTTGCCGTTCGCATCATTCAGGTTAACAGGTTCGTTGCCAAGCTCCAGCATAATCTGTCCTGAATATTTCTTCACAGTGTCATTCTGAGAAACGATATCCCATACCATCTTAAGATATTCGTTATAGTCATCTCCCACTTTTACCGTCTCCGGGAATACTCCAGGCGGTCTCATAATTACATATAGACCTTCGTTGATCGCATTTCTTGCAATGCGGGTATATAGTGATCTGAGATAGTTTCTCAACCTTGCCGAAGAGAAACGGCTAATATCGTTCTCTCCCCCTCCGTTTGTGGCTTGCTTGTTGGGGTCGTTAGTCCAGCAAGGGTCGAGATGCAGACGGAACACATTACACCAAGCTCCGCTTGTTGTGTCGGTAATGGCCTTGAACAGCTTAGTGAAATAATTGATGCAAGGCATGATGGTGGATGAGGTGCAGCTATTTCCCCATCTGTATGCGTTGAAATATGGACTTGGCGTGTCCATAACTCCATGTAGGACAACTTTGTTGCCGTGTGGATCCACAAAATGCTTTCCCTCCACTCTCAATGGGGGAGTGTTGCCATACTGTGCCTGGGAGGATGTTGTCATCGCAACAGTCGCAACGATGAATAAAAGCAGTCTCTTTATCATATTTGACGTATTATGGTTATTATATCAAATATTTACCGCAAATTTAAAAAATAATTCCGAAACAAACAAACTATCTTTTAAATCCTTTCAAAAAAGTGGAAAAAAGAAAAGGGGTGACCGGAGATGAAGTGAACCCCCTTCCTGTCATATCGTTATTTGTCTTTGTGTGAGTTATTGAACTCCAGCAATCTCATTGATGACTTTAACCACGTCGGAGATGTTGACACTGCCGTCTCCGGTCACGTCAGCCTTCTCGTTGAGCTCTACTCCAGCTATGTGGTTGATGATAGCCACCACGTCGGAGATATTGACACTGCCGTCTCCGGTCACGTCTGCGGTAGTCTTGGCAGGGCCCATATAGAGAAGTTTGAAATTGTCGAACAGACACCAGTCATTGCTGATTGTCTCATTCTTGTACAGACCGAATGTGAGACTCGCGCCTTCGGGAACAACTACAGTCACCTTGTTGTTGTAAGCTCCACCGTCGTTTGAGAAACGGGCTGCTCCTCCACGCATAGAGTTGGGATAGAAATAACGCTCGCCGCCATCATCTTTCCATGCGTCATAAATCCAAGCGTCATCCATCTTTTTAGGCTCTGCGGAGATAAGTCCGTTCTCATCCAGTTGCTGCTGGAGGCTGGTTACGGTGTAAATGGTCTCGCCTGTCTCCTCGTCAATTTTGCTTGTCTCTTCCATCCACGCTCTCAGAGTGACATCCACGCCTTCCTCCACCTCAACGGTGTTTTTGACGATGAATGTGTATTCAGTAAATGAGCGCTCGTTAAATATCGCGTCTTCATTGCAGAGCGAAACAACGTCTGTCTCGGCTTTGTTTGCGAAGAGTTTCAAATTAGGTATGAATTCACCAGTGTCGTGGAACCAGAAATGATCGTAAGCTTCATCCAGTCCGCCGTCACGGTAGAACGCCTGTGCGCTAACCTGATATATACCCGCGGGCAGTTTGTGTATTGTCTGCTCAATGCGGAAATTAGTGTTGTAAGCCTCAGAGTTCTGCATGTTTGTGTCTGTCGCGAAATTACCGGTCCATCCTTTCTGACCATCGGTGAACGATGGATTGACAATAAGCGTTGTTATGTCAACAGGGTTCTCCTCTGTCGCGTTCTCCATTCCCAGGTCTGCCATCACTGCCTTGTTGTAAATAGCTGCCAACTCTTTCTCGAAGCTTACGAGAGCTGAAGAATTGGAGAAATTGTCCTTCAATGCAGATGCCTGCTCCGCAATTTTTGTTTTGAGATCATCGTTGTTGACAAGAGAGTAAGTGTCAATTATGTCAAGATAATGTACATATTCATTGTAGTCTTTCAAGCATTCGGCGATGTCGAGGTATGTTGTCTCCTCTCCATCATACAGATCGAAGGTGTAAAGGAAAGCTATTGTGAGATAGTCTTTCTGGTCGGTACCTTCCTCATACTTCTCAGACAGTGTCGCAAACATGTTAGACACATCGTAGGTGTCAAGATAGTTGGTTGCAGTCGTGATGTATTTCTGAGCCTCTGCTATTGTTTCGATGGCTTTGCTGTAGGCTTCATATCCTGCTACCGGCATTTGGATAGATGACAAAATCTGGTTCACCGCTGCCTTGTCTCCTTTAAGAACAAGTTTTTCGATGTCAGGCGTAATCTCGTCCAATTTTTGTTGTACCATCTTTGTGAAGTCGGGGTTCTCGCCATAGTAGAATAATTGCATGCCTGTGAATGAGCTGAATCCGTTGGCGTGGAACGCCACGCGTGCGGAGCCGTCGTTAACCAGCACCATGTCGGTTGAGAACTTAGTCCAGTCTTGAACATCGTATCCCCACCACCATGCCAGCTTCACATCTTCTTTTGATTCCGCTCTCTGGCCGTTTGATTGTATGTAGATACCAAGATCCGCATTGTTTTCCCAGTCATTGCTCCAGGTGATACCCATAGCCTTTGCGCTATAGTATCCAGCCGGCAGACCTATGAGGTTTTGTACAATCTCCCTGCGGTTGCCTGGCATACTCCACTGCTTGGCGCTTGTCATCTTGTGGTTCCAGTAGGGCTCATATCCAGATGTCCCGGTCTGATACCATGAATAGACAGAGGTTGTGTCTGCGCCAATTGTAACTCCTTCGCCCAGGCGTAAACGGGTGTTGGTGACGTATGTTTTGTTGTCTCCGTCTCCACTCTCGCCGAGGTCATTCCATCCCTGGAGAGTTCCGTTTCCGTTGTACACTTCGTCGGGATATATCCAGCGGTTCTCTTCTTTGCTCCATGTAGGGTTGTATTGTGGCGCACAGAAGAAGGGGTAGGCAATAATAGATGTGAAGTCGTAGCTTCCGTCAGCCTGCTGTCCATTGGAAATCGCATACTCCGCACGTGCTGTCGCAAGTGCTTCAAATGCTTTGCTGTAGTCTGCCGCTGAAGTTGTGTTTCCATCCTCAAACTCGGCACCCTCAACCTTTTTCGCATTATCTATTGCTGCCTGGAATGCCGCTTTTCCTGCATAGTCTGTTGTGTTGCAGGTGTTTTCCGACAGTTTTATCATTGTAGTCAAAGCGTGAGCGTTGAGATAATAGCCTTTATACTCATCGAGGAGCGCGTTAAGGGCATCTGTTCCCTCTTTGAATTCATCAGCGCTGGATGATGATGAGTACTTGTCCTCAAGTTGTGAGAAAACCTCTTCCAAATAAGCTTGAAGGGCTGGGTATTGATAGAGTGTGGTCTGGCTGTAATTATATACCGTTTCCAAAGCTTCCTTGAAATCTTCCTCTGCCAAGATTGCCAATACTGCCTCGTCGGCGGTGTTCTCGAATATAGCATGGAAATTTGAGAATATCAGCCAGTCGGATTCGAGAGTGTCTGTCTTGCGCAATCCAATTTTTACGTATCCGTCGTTCACCTGAATCACGCGCAGCGTGTTTGTGTTATAGTATCCGGCATTAAACCAAACGCGTGTGCCCTCCATGCTGTTTGGGACATAATAATTGGTGCCATTATAGGCATACTCAACGTCATTTGGCCAATCGTCATATGTGAAAAGACGACCTTCAGTGCGTTCACTGGAAGCGATGCTTGACATCTTTACGCTGCTTGAGCGGGTAATTTCCTTCACCTCGCCTGTCTCATCGTCGAGAGTCACACTCTCAGCGAAAAACTCCGCATTGATTTTCTCTGTTCCTTCCCAATAGGCCGGATTGTAGTTACCACGATAAAATCCTTGGACCTTAAATGAATAAACACCGGCTGGAAGATGGAAAATCTGATAGAACTCAGCACCAGAGGGGTTGTTGAACATCTCCCACTCGTTAAAGCTGTAAGCGGCATTTCCTTTTACGGTTTTCCATGCTCCATTGTTGGTTGAGCCAGAATAATCCTCCCATTCCAACTCGTCACTTACATCCTGTCCTTGTTGCCAGTTTTGCGCATTCATAGCAGATGCGGCAAACAGCAAACCCGAAATAATTGTAAATAATTTTTTCATACAGTCTTTTTATTTGTTGTTAAAGTTGTTGTTCTTCTTTTGGATTTTCCTGCATTTTGGCTGTACTGAGCGGAGAAAAACCTCCGCTTTTGTACAGGCCAAGAAATACTACTTAAAAACCATTTTAAAAAACTACGATTAATATCTGCATTTTAGCGATGCAAAATTATCCCATATTTTATATTATTTATATATGATTTGTTTTTTGTATTGTAAATATTGAAACCAAAAGTAC
>JAZUMZ010000177.1:0-2741 GCA_045603885.1 Bacteroidaceae bacterium
TTCATCGCTCGGCATAGTAGCTCACTTCGCGCTCCGTGCGGCTGATGCCCGTACTGAGCAGGCTCATGAGTTGTTTCACGATGTAGGCCGTACGGTCGGTATGCTTTTGCGAAGCATCGCGCTGGGCATGGGCTTCAAAGATGTCGTACATTATCGTCAGGCAGAGACTGCCCATCAGTTCGCGATAGAACTGCAGATGGCTGTCGTCCTTGCGGTCACGAAGACGATGGAAGTCATCAAGCAGATGTCGTGCTTGTTCATTTGTCAGTTTGATGACGGGGTCTTGGTTCAGCGAGATACTGCCACCGATGCTGTAGTTGTTCGATGGCAGCAGGTTCTGTAGGAACTTGTAATCGGCAGCAAACCACTCCACCTGCAAGTCAGTATGTCCCGCAAGGTTTCTTACTCTATCGGGCATCGGTATCACAACCAAGTCGTTTTTGATAATGTGGTAGCAATGCTCGTTGAACACAAAACTTGCCTCACCTGCTAAGCAAAGCAGATGCATGCAGGTGTGGCTCAACTCATGGGAATTCATCCCGTAGAAGTCTGTGGAGTATAGAAAATCTGCCTTCATGACTGACAAAGATACACAATCATTTATACATAAGCGACAGGCAAGACGCTTCCACTTGGCTTTAAGTCGTCTCTACAGAAAAACCAAGCTTTCTTGCATGTGCCGCAAAGTCGGGGGTGTTATGGTAACTCCATTGCGTGCAGACGGCAAACTCAACACCATCGCCAGAACGAAGAATGGAAGAAGTATCATCAAAGAATCGCTGTCCTTTATAATTCTTCTGTCTCAAATAATCTAAAGACCGTATCACACCGCATGAACCTTGCAGTAATGGATTGAAGACGCGTTCCAATTCGGAGAATGTCATCTCAGAATGCTGACTAACATACGCCTTGACTACCTCAAACACAAACCTGTTTGCAGCAAGAAAAGGACTGCCGTTTAATGAATATTTTGCTGGCTTACCAGCAGGCTTCTTGCTTACATTTATTGATATAGTCGAAAGATTCATGTCACGAATTGACGAAACTGAGGGAAGAGGAGCACCTTTCAAGACCGTCTTTGGCAAGACGGAAATAGTAAGACCTGACAAAATCTCCTCAATTTCTTCTTCTGAAAAAGAGTCCTTGCAGTCATTCTTCAGATATTGCTTCAGCTTGTCAGCCACAATTGCCTCTCCATTGGCAACAAGATACTTCTGAGCCTCAATTTTCTTCAACTCCTGCTGCTTTTCTGATATCCGCTTCTCACAGAACTCGGTAAGTGAATTAGATGAAAAGCTGTCCTTTCCAAACAACTCTACAAACAGTTCGCCAAACTTGTTGTTTAGTTCTAGCGGAATTATTAGAACAGAAACAGCCTCAGTACTCTCTGGCTTGTCATAGAACAACTCAATGTGCTCACCGATATATACGCCAAACTTTATTTTTCGCTGACGCATATATGATTCCAATTGTTGTATCTCTCTTTGGCTGATAGAATGAATTGGCCGCTTCACTTCGATAACAAACAGCTCCTCTCCATCCCTTTTCATCAATATATCTGGCTGGATGAAATTGTTGTTCCCTATTGGTATATTCGGTTTGTGGCATATCTCCCCTCTATATTTTGCCCATCCAAGCAGTTGAAATTGAGTTTCAATCAAACGATGATATTCATTCTCGTCCACACCTCGCTGTTGAGCATCACACAAATCATACACAAACTGGTTCCACTTCTCTGTCATAATCTTTGCCTTTAAGATTGTAAGTTAATCGTCTGCAAAATTACACAATAATTCATAAACAAACGAATGATTTAGGCAAAAAGTGAAAATCATGAGGCAATTTATGAAACTAAAGTATCAAAATAACGTCTTACCTTTGCACCGTGAAACTTAAAAACGATAAGATAATGGATTTCAGAATTCAAGACCGCATGGAGTTGAAGGCATTAGTAGACTTCTATGCAACAGAGAGTGACAAGAACAACCAGGACTGCTACGTTGAGATTTTCTGTCCTGACATCAAACTGAACGTGTATTTCGGTGGTAAGCTGGGCATGACAGCAAACGACGTGCAAGACATGATCCGTCAGTACAAGGCTTTCGGTGCCGCTAAGGTGTCTTTCCACATGAACGGTCAGCAGAGTGTGGATTTCATTGACGAGACTCATGCCACAGGTACTTGCTATGCACTGGCTACGCTGGTGACAGAGCAGGACGGTAAGGATGTGCTGACTACCCATGCAGTACGCTACTATGACAAATACGAGAAGATTGACGGTCGTTGGTGGATCAGTGAGCGTGAGCAGCATTTTGAGTGGTCAACGAATCAGACTCTGGGATAATATGGGTAAATCATTGAAACTGATACTTGCATCAGCTCTGTGTATGCTGGTTTCCACTGCATGCGGTGGGAACAGCAAAAAAGAGACTGGTGTGAATGAACAAGCAACAACAAACGAAAAAACAATTATGGCAAAGGACGGAAAGGCATTAGTAGTGTTCTTCTCGCATGCGGGAGACAACTACGCGGTAGGTAACATTGAGGTGGGCAATACAAAGATCGTAGCCGACTATATCAGTGAAATAACGGGGGCAGAGCAGTTTGAGATAGCTACTCATAAGTATGACGGCATGGCGTATAACCCGCTCATCAAACTGGCGCAGGAAGAGGCAGAGAAAGGTGAACTGCCGGAGTATGAGGGCGACGTGGACCTGAGTCAGTATGATACAGTGTTCATA
>JAZUMZ010000178.1:0-16890 GCA_045603885.1 Bacteroidaceae bacterium
CTTAGAGAATTTGAGTTTGTTATTGTTATGATTTGGTTTAAAGTTTAGCTAAACTAAGCATTCGTCTAGCAATCTGCATATCTCTTTTTTATCCATCTTTTGTCCTATAAACACCAGTTTTTGCATACGGTCGCCTACCTCGTCATCCCAGTTACGTTGTAAACCTGGATTTTGGGACATGAATTCTTTAAGTTCATCAGCTGGCATTGTAGCATACCATGCTCCTGAGTTTCTGAGACCTACTTGTTTGCCTGCTTGTTCAAATACATAGCAAATATCCGGCTCGGTGCGGAAATAGCATATACCCTTTGCCCTAATTACACTCTTAGGCCATTTGCGAGCGACAAACTCATCAAAACGACCAAGGTCAAAAGGACGTCGGCGATAGTACACAAATGTACCAATACCATACTCCTCTGCCTCTCCATTATCATGGTCATGATGGTGATGCTCATGGTCATGATGATGATGATCGTGCTCGTGGTGATCGTGCTCGTGATGCTCATGCTCGTGGTGATCATGTTCATGATGTTCATCATCATCAATTTCTTCATCTACCTCACTCTCAACTTTTTCTATCCATGTGGCAGATGTAGCCACCTTCATGAAGTCAAATTTATGAGTGTTTAATATTTTACTAAATGGCACATTGCCATAGTTGCAGTCAATTATATCTGCTTTTGGTTGCAATGCACGGACTATTTCACGGATTCGTTGAAGTTCTTTAGACTCAATTTCAGAAGATTTATTTAGCAATACAATATTACAGAACTCAATCTGTTGAATAACAAGGTTCTCTATATCTTCATCATCAATATTACCACGGAGAAGGTCGTACCCGGAATTAAACTCATCTTTCATCCGTAAGGCATCTACCACTGTGACAATGCAATCCAGTACAGGAATGCCTTCCTTAACATATTCCTGACCAAGTTGTGGAATTGATGCTATAGTCTGAGCAATAGGTGCAGGTTCACAAATTCCACTTGCCTCAATCACGATATAGTCGAATTTATGCATTTTCACAATATCACACAATTGCTCAACCAAATCCATCTTTAGCGTACAACAGATGCATCCGTTCTGAAGAGCGACTAAACTGTCGTCCTGCCCCCCTACGATTCCGCCTTTCTCAATAAGGTCAGCATCGATGTTGACTTCTCCTATGTCGTTTACGATTACAGCAAACTTAACACCTTGGTTGTTTGACAGAATGCGGTTTAATAATGTTGTCTTGCCACTACCAAGATAACCTGTCAGCAATAATACCGGTGTCTGATTAATTGATTCCATAATACTACTTTTATTCCTTATCTCTGTTTTTAATGTTTCTTCTTTATTCCAGTTTTGAGTTTATTTCTTCTTATATTAGTGGCGATGTCATCGCCACAACCATTCTCTTCCTCAATTTACCAGCGATGTCATCGCCACCCATTACCCTAAGTCACTTCAGCCCCCAATAACTAAGGTTCAGTTTGCCTTCGACAGCCTTCTCAATGTCATCGGGCAGATTGCAGAAGAAATCAATGCCCGTGCGACGCTCCAGTTCTTCAATTGTTATTGCATAGTCGCCATAGTTCTTGTTGTTATCCGAACTATTCTGATGAATCGTCCAAAGTCCCATGGCCTCATAGCTGTTAGTCGATTTTTTATATGACAACAGTGCCATGTAAAAATATTTGGGAACAGGAAGACGATTGTTGCATTTATAGCTGTAAACACCATCGCTTACTTTGCCGTTTAGGACAACGTCATCTATGGTGGCGGCTTTCACAACATAAAGTGTGTCGCAGGAGTCCGACCAGTCGCGAATTTTATCCTCAAGATGTGCCCACAGCACTCCATTGTGGTTCTGCCATTGAGGTTGCATGTTGGTAAGGAAAAATGTCTGTGAGTTTTGCTCGGAAGAGCACAGACGGTCGGCTGAGGGACACAGATGACCGCGGGAGAAGCCGCTACTTGAATAGTCACCAAGCTCAGAACTTACTGCTACATCAGGGTCTGATTTGAATGAGTCTTTGCGTTTTGTGTTTTGAAGTGTATTGCCTGCGTGCATTGTGTAGCATGTCCAGCGGTTTGCTATCTTGCCGTTGTCCCATTCCAATGAGAATGTGATGCCATATTGGCTGGTCTCTTTAACGACTATCTGGCTACCGTTGCGATTAGTGGATGAATATCGGTCACTGCTCAGGTGTGGGTATTCTAGGCGGTAAGCGTATGTGAGGTTGCCGTCCTCACCTTTGGTCAGGGTGAAGTCTTTCCAATTGGCGTTTACGTTATTGTCAGGCTCAACCTCAATTTCATAGACATAGTCAATCTTTTCTATCTGAGAATAAAGATAGTCCAAACAAATGGTATCCTTTGACTGGTGAATCTTCATTCCTATATTAGGTACATATGTGATTGATGACAAGTCATCTATGCTAAACGACCTCGTGTTACCATTGACAAAGTAAATTGTCATTGCATGAATGCCATAATCAGAAGGAGGGCCGGCGGGACTTACGGTTATTGTTGAAGTTTCTGTTATATCCTTGCGATGTGATGACATGTTTGTAGATTCTACTCCGGCAATTTTGTTTACAATAAGGACAACATCAGTTATGTTTACTTGACCGTCGCTATTAACATCACCGTTATATTGGCTCGACTCTCCACTTATTATACGGATTATTTCAACAATATCGCTGATGTTAATCTGTCCGTCGGAATTTACGTCGCCATAGACGGGAATATACTCCTTAAGAACGACAATGGGGGGGAATGTGTCAATATTAGCCGGTACTATAATATCATTACCGGTAGATGAGGGTAGTGCGATACCGCTGACTTCTATTGTTGAGCCATTTTGTGGCTCTGTATAGCCGTCAGACTCAGTGAGACCGAATTTGTTGGACATAGTGAAGTACTGGTCGTCATAATCAAGAGTGACAACACTCTCTTCAACAGATACATTCATATTGGTTAAAGTGACCCAGTCGGAATAATAGGCGCCATATTCCTCAACATCTATTTTTTCAGGGGATGTGGCTGGCTCACTCACGGGCTCAGCAAAAAGCATATACTCTGTCAGGGTTGCTGACGTTGCGGAGAACACAGGTAATCCGTTGTCCAACACATACAGACGACCTGTCATATAACCGGCTACATGTTGATTGTGGGAAGGCTTCGGATTAAATAATGAGTCTGGCATCATAAGACATATGGCTCCGGTATTATCGCGAAGATAGACCTCATCATCATGACTGTATAAAACGCGGGCATTCATTTCGGATGTTAGATAAATACAAACGTCTGTACCACTTTCTAATGACTTCAGCTCTTCAATACTGTTTACTGTAACAACATTGGAGTCATCGGGACGGAGTGATAGCGCAGCGATAGAAGCTGTGTTTGTCGTCGATGCTATTGTATCAATTGTTTCTGTTAATGCTGATAATAGCAGAAAAAGTGTCAATAATGTATGTTTTGTTTTAAATGAGTTCATGTCAGCTGAGTATATGTCATGATTCATTATATTAGCCTATTTGGGGCTCTCCTTTATCTGCGCCTGGTTCCGGGTCGGGTTTTGGTTCCGGATCGGGATCAGGTTCTGGGTCTGGGTCAGGATTGTCAACTACAGGCTCTAACTTTATGAAGAAAAGATTTACACTTTTGTCTTTTGTTAATATGTATGTGCCGGCTTCAAGTGTTTGGCTGTAAGTGTTGCCGCTACCTGTAATTTTTGAGCGATTTATCATTATGCTGGCTGTTTCAGATGGGCCGAAATAGAGTGTCATTACGTATGATGCGTTGATCGTAAATTCCAAGGTAGTTGATTCTTCTATTTTCAGACATGTGGAATATTCAACACCATCTACTGTTATCTTTCCTTTGCTGTTTGAACCGTTACCCTCGACTTTGAAGAAGTCGTTGGAAGGGGTTCCTTCTTTTGCAAATGAACAAGTGATTACACCTTCTGGATAGGGTTTTGGATTGGGGTCAGGGTCTGGATCAGGATCGGGGTCAGGATCGGGGTCAGGGTCGGGTGTTACTTCACCGCCGACAGTAAATCCAAACCATCCAACAAGCAAAGAACTGTAACCGTCAAGCTTGGAGGCTAATTCTTTATCAACGGCTGAGTCTGTATCATCATTACCAACATTGTCAACAAACTCATGTTGTAAGTCGCCATGGTTTAGACGACCTGCACCGAAATATCCGGTAACTACAGAAGGAACAACTTCTGCGGAATCTGGAGTATAATTGTACATGACATTGGTGTCAATGTCAAAGTTGTTGTATTGGGTATTACCGACTCTTGTTAACTCAGTAGTTGGAACCTCGTCATTGCGGTTGCTTACTTCAAATGCGTCATAGCCATAGGTGGAATGTGGATTATTCTGAGTATAGTAACGGAAGTTGGGTGTATTGCTGTCGAAATAGTTTCCATAAGCCTTTATCATACCGCCATTCTCTCCTGAGAATGTACCTGTTCCAGTAGCATCTGTTCCTTGTTGTGAGCTGAGTATTGGTTTTTTTGTCTTTAGGAAGTAGTTGTTTTCAACAAATACACTTGAGCCGCTAGTGGCGCCGACACCATATTTGGCACAGTTGTCGAAATAATTATTCCATACATGTACGCTCATAGTCCTGACACGTGGATGGCGGGAGTCTGAATGGTCAAACCAGTTGTGGTCGTAACTAATGTAGTTGGGGCCGCTCTCACTTTTCATGCCGAACATATTTGATTTGCCCGTGTCCCAGAAATGACAATAGTTAATAGTTACATACTTAGAGTCACTCTTTACGTCAATAGCACCGTCGCCTTTGGCGTGGTCACCACTGCCAGCCTTGCCGTAGAATACATCTACATTGTGAATCCAAATATTAGAGTTGTCTGTATCTAAAGATATGCCGTCGTCCTTACAGCGAATAATGCCGATATTGCGGAACTCAACGCTTTTTGAGTTCCTGACTAGGAAACCGAAGCCCTTCAATGTGGCGTCATCTCCAATTCCCTCGATTGTGATATTCAACTCGCTGTCTGCCTTTCTACCTTTAATTTGGAGTCCTTCCTCAGAACTGCCGAATTCATCAACATCACCAGCATTTATAGTGCCAATAATACGAATTGCAAGTGGAGTGGTCACATTGCCTTTTTCGTAGGCAGATAGAATTGCTTGAATACCGTTGAATTTACCACTGCTGAGAGTGGCTTGAACTGTTTTGGCGTTTTCTTTGGTAACATATATAACCAAAGCACCGTCTTTCAGTGTACCGTCATCATTATAGGCACCGACGCCAGTATAGTTCTTGTGAGAAAAACCACTACGGCTATAGTTTATCACTTTTAGTGTGTCAGAGGTTGTTGCGCTGTCTGTCATCTCAACGCCAGTGCTGTCAACTGGAACAATCTTAAGTATGTAGTCATTACCAGATTTCAAACCAGGGATGTCTGCACGGCCATATTCACCATAATTACGAACGAGCATACTATCTACTATTGTGAAGTCATCGTATTGTCCACCTTTGACATAGGCATTATATTTCTCTGCACCTTCTGTAAAGTCAAATTTTGCATATGCATACTCAAACCATCCTTTTGCCTCCGTAATTTTTGAAGGTATTGGCTCAGGATCGGGATCTGGTTCAGGATCCGGATCTTCTGGTCCATTGGCAATAGCATTTATTATCGCAACCACATCGCTTATATTTACGTTGTTGTCACGATTTACATCAGCATTTGGATTTATCTCACCAGAGGCAATGCAATTAATAACCTTCACAACATCGGTAATGTTGACTTTATCGTCACCATCCACATCGCATTGTGCATAAGGAACTTTGTTGCCGTTTTGTGCTGATAAAGGAAGTATAGTTACAGACAAAACTAATAAGATAGACAGTAATCGTTTCATTTTTTAATTTTATTTATTCCTCATAATATGCAAAATTAATAATTTTTTTTCTTACGGCGTAACTTTTTTATATATTTAATCAAATTTTGCCTATTTTCAAACTATAATTTTCTATTTTCATGAAAAATCGTTAACTTTGCAACTTAATACGGTAAAAGATTGTATAATTTAATAATTAACAAGGATTAAAAATGAATCGAGACAACGAAATCTTCGCCCTTATTGAAAAAGAGCATGAAAGACAAGTTAAAGGCATGGAGCTTATAGCAAGTGAAAACTATGTAAGTAACCAGGTAATGGAAGCGCAGGGATCATGCCTTACAAACAAATATGCTGAGGGATATCCGGGGAAACGTTATTATGGAGGATGCGAAGTTGTTGACCAAACAGAAACTATCGCAATCGAAAGGGTGAAAAAATTATTTGGTGCTGAATACGCTAATGTTCAGCCTCATTCAGGAGCGCAGGCAAATGCAGCTGTTTTGCTTTCTGTTCTTAAGCCTGGAGATACGTTTATGGGATTGAATCTCGATCACGGAGGTCACCTTTCTCATGGAAGCCATGTCAACACATCTGGTATTTTATACAAGCCTGTAGGCTATAATCTCAACAAAGATACTTGCCGCGTTGATTATGACCAAATGGAAGAACTTGCTATGAAGAACAAGCCAAAACTCATAATCGGCGGTGGGTCGGCATACAGCCGTGAGTGGGATTATGCAAGGATGAGAAAAATTGCAGACCAAGTGGGAGCCATTCTTATGATTGATATGGCACATCCAGCAGGATTGATTGCGGCTGGCTTGCTTGATAATCCTTTGAAATATGCGCACATAGTTACATCAACGACTCACAAAACATTAAGAGGCCCGCGTGGTGGCATTATACTTCTCGGAAAAGACTTTGAAAACCCATGGGGAATAACAACATCTAAAGGTGAGGTTAAGAAAATGTCACAAATTCTTAATTCTGCCGTCTTCCCAGGGCAACAAGGTGGACCGCTTGAACATGTTATTGCTGCTAAGGCAGTTGCGTTTGGGGAAGCGCTTCAACCTGAATTCAAAGAATATCAGATGCAGGTAAAAAAGAATGCGGCAGTTCTGGCACAGGCACTCATCGACCGGGGATTCTATATCTGTTCAGGAGGAACAGACAATCACTCTATGCTTGTTGACTTGAGAACTAAGTATCCAGATCTCACTGGTAAAGTTGCCGAGAAAGCGCTTGTGTCAGCTGATATAACGGCCAATAAAAATATGGTTCCGTTTGACACAAGATCTGCTTTCCAGACTTCTGGTATACGCCTTGGCACACCTGCAATCACAACACGTGGAGCAAAAGAGGATCTTATGCTGCAAATAGCTGATATGTTAGAGACTGTTCTCAATTCACCGGAAGATAACAGAGTTATTTCTTCCGTTAGAGAAAAAGTGAACAGCATTATGAAAGAATATCCTATTTTTGCATGGTAGAAACTTTACGTCGTCCTCTATTGGGCATGACATTCAGCGAAATCAAAAATGCTGTAGATATTCTTAATATGCCCAAATTCACCGCAAAGCAAATAATGCAGTGGATATATGTTAAGTATGTCCGGAATATAGAGGAAATGACGAACATTTCTATTCGTAATCGACAATTGATTGCAAATCATTTCTTTACGGGGGCATTTGAACCGGTTGAGAGGTTTGTAAGTGTCGATGGTACAGAAAAATATCTTTTTAAAACACTTAGTGGACAGTTCGTGGAAACGGTTTTTATTCCAGATCACGACAGATCCACTTTGTGTGTTTCTACTCAAGTTGGATGTAAGATGAATTGTCTGTTTTGCCAAACCGGAAAACAGGGATTTCATGGAAATTTAACAACCACTGACATTCTGGCGCAAATACAATGGGCAATACGGGAAAAACATATTTCCAATATTGTGTTTATGGGGCAGGGAGAACCTTTTGACAATATTGACAATCTAATGAAGGCACTACAACTGATTACCGACGAACAAGCGTTTGCGTGGAGTCCAAGAAGAATTACTGTCTCATCTGTTGGTTTAAAAAAGGGAATTGAACGATTCCTTGAGGAATCACAGTGTCATCTGGCAATTAGTCTTCATTCACCTATACATGAGCAAAGACTACAATTAATGCCAGCTGAGAAACAATGGCAAATCAAAGAACTTGTAGGTTTCCTTTCCAAATATGATTTTTCTCATCAGCGAAGATTATCTTTTGAATATATCGTTTTTAAAGATGTTAATGACACAAAAGTACATGCTGATGCATTGATTAAATTGTTAAGAGGACTGGATTGCAGGGTGAATTTAATTAGGTTCCACAAAATTCCAGACATTAACCTTGAAGGTTTAGACGATAAAGGAATGACAAATTTTAGAGATTATCTGACAAAACATGGATTATTCACAACTGTCAGGGCATCACGAGGAGAGGACATAATGGCTGCATGTGGGCTCTTGTCAACTGCAAAAGCGAATGGATAAGATTAAATATTCTTAGTGCATACATTTTTTAATTATGAATAGTATTCTGAAATTTTCTTTATTTTGTTGCATAGGGGTCATAATGGCTTGCAATCCAAAAGGAGACCCTAAAAAACCATTGCTGACACCATCATCATCTGGTAATCCATATGAGGTGCTTGTGGTGGCACATGATTCTATCTGGGGAGGAAAGGCAGGACAGGCGTTGAAAAAAGTTCTCAACAAACCGGTACCTATGCTACCACAAGACGAGCCTTCATTCCATGTCACAAGAATCACACCAGACGATTATGATTATATTTTCAGACTCTTTAGAAATATCATTGTTTTCAAAATTGATGATGATTTCAGACAAGGAAAAATAAAATATGAGAGACACGTACATTCTTATCCACAGGTAATAATTACGATTCATGCGCCTAACACAGATATTGCTGCTGAATATATAGAGGAAAACAGCAACTCAATAAATGATTTTATATACAATGAGGAGCTTTACAGGCAATGTGAATATCTTAAGCATAATTATAATTATGCTGTCCGTGATACTGTTATGAAAGTATTGGGATGTGACATAAATGTCCCTTCTGATCTTTTCAAGATGAAAGTGGCTAAGGATTTTGTTTGGATTACAAACGACGGATTGTCAACTGTGCAAAATATCGTTGTTTATTCGTATCCTTATTCTACAGAGAAAGTGTTTGACAAAAGTAGTTTTATTGCACTGAGAGATACTTTTATGGGGCGTAATATTCCTGGTTATAATCCTGGTAGCAAGATGCAGACAAACAAAGAATGTGTGGAAGTGGCTAATTACAACAAACATGGTCAGTTTATTCAAGAGGCAAGAGGATTATGGGAAATGAGTGGTGATGCAATGGGCGGACCATTTATATCACAATCAAGAATTGACACTGTCAACAATAAAGTTGTTGTGGCTGAAGCGTTTGTATATGCTCCAAGTAAAATGAAAAGAACTATGATCAGACGACTTGAGGCTTCCTTATATACAATTAAATTACCTGCATCCAATGACTCTGTGAGAAATAATAAATGAATCTGATTATTAACCATATAATTATCAATTACTATGCAAAAAATAAAAGTGGGAATTTCCCATGGTGACATAAATGGAATTGGTTACGAGGTTATACTCAAAACCTTTGCAAATGAGGATATTTTTCAGCTGTGTACACCCGTGCTATATGGTTCACCAAAAGTCGCGGCATATTACAGGAAATTTGTTGAAGATGCACCAAATTTTGTGGTCATCGACAGGCCAGAGAAGGCTAAAGAAGGACATCTGAATATTGTTGACTGTTTCGGTGATAAAGAATTGAAAATCGAAACGGGAAAACCATCACAGGAGGCAGGAGAAGCGGCTTTCAATGCATTAGAAAAAGCTGTTGATGACTTGAAAGTACAGAAAATTGATGTACTCGTCACTGCACCAATCAACAAAAACACAATACAGCAGGAGAATTTCAAATTTCCGGGACATACGGAATATATCGAGAACAAAGCAGGAGATGGCAACCAGTCTCTTATGATTCTTATGAATGAAATGTTAAGGGTTGCTCTTGTTACAAATCATATACCGATATCACAAATATCACAAAAAATTTCCAAAAATATTATTGAGACCAAGCTTAATATTCTAAATGAGTCTCTTAAAGTGGATTTCGCAATTGACAATCCAAGAATTGCGGTCTTATCACTAAATCCACATTGTGGAGATAATGGATTGATAGGCACAGAAGAGCAGGATATCATCATTCCTGCTATTCAGGATTCTTTCAAGAAAGGCATAAGGTGTTTTGGACCATATCCTGCTGATGGATTTTTCGGGTCGGGAAATTACTCTAAGTTTGATGCAATTCTTGCTTTGTACCATGACCAGGGACTTGCACCATTTAAGGCTTTGGCTATGGGGGATGGGGTAAACTATACGGCTGGTCTGCCTGTAGTCAGGACTTCACCTGCACATGGTACTGCATACGATATCGCTGGTCAGTCTATTGCTGATGAATCATCATTCCGTCAGGCTATTTTTACTGCAATTGACATTTACCGTAACAGGGAACAATACGACATTGCGTATGAAAAACCGCTTAGAAAACAATACTACGAAAAGAAAGATGACAGCGACAAGCTGAAATTAGATCAGGTGACAGAAGAGGATATCTGATGAAAAACAAGATTCGCAATATATTTTTCTTTGTCGGACTGTTGTTCGTGGTTTTGATGATTCTCACGTTTAAGGTGAGTTTCGCGGAATTGTGGAGACATGTCTGTCATGCTGGATATTGGCTTGTAGCGATAATTGGTATGTGGTTACCGCTTTATATCATGAACGCACTCACATGGAAAACAATTCTGTTGGGAAGTGGAGAATGTAACATTCCTTTCTGGAAATTGCTTAAGGTCACAATATCTGGATTTGCATTGAATTATGCAACACCAGTAGGACTGATGGGAGGTGAGCCATATAAAATCATGGAAATCAAACCCTACGTTGGATTGCAAAGAGCATCGTCCTCTACGCTGCTGTTTGCCATGATGCATATTTTCAGCCATTTCTGGTATTGGGTAACAGCTCTTGTCCTATATGTCATTTTTTTACCACTGAACACATTGATGTCGATATTACTTTCCATTGTTGCTGTGTTCTGTATTGCTGGAATATATCTGTTTGTACGCGGATATAGAAAAGGAATGGTGGTTAAACTTGTCAGAATAGTTTCAAAAATTCCGGGATGTAGAAAATGGGGACGGAATTTTGCAGAGAAAAATGCCGAGGATTTAAAAAAAATAGACAGTCAGATTGCCGCATTACAGTCACAGAATAAAAAGAATTTTTATACAGCTTTTTTTCTTGAGTACTTCGGACGTATTCTGCAATCATTCGAGATTTTTTTCATGCTTATGCTTTTTTCTGGGAAAGAGGCCAGTGTTATGTTGTTTGTTTATTCACTTATCATATTGGCGTTCACCTCTTTGTTTGCAAACTTATTGTTCTTCATACCATTACAGATTGGAGGAAGGGAAGGCGGATTTATGATGGTGGTGTCAAATCTTGGTATGACTGTACAGGTCAGCATGTCCATATCGATTATTTGTCGTGTAAGAGAGATATTTTGGACATCTTTGGGACTTCTGCTTATGAAAGTTGGAAATAAATAATTTGTTTAATTGGTATAATTATCCGTTTATATTTTAACAGAACTATGGTTTTCGCTATATTAGCCGCTGGGGAAGGGTCAAGACTCGCACAGGAGGGATTTGAAGTGCCTAAACCACTTCTAAAAATCAACGGACAAATCATGATTGAAAGGCTTGTCGGTATTTTTATGCGAAACAGGGCTGAAAAGATTGTTGTTATTGCCAACAACATTCATCCGCAAACACATACACATTTAAATGAGCTTATCAATAAGGGCATTCCAATAGAACTTGTGGTGAAAACAACACCAAGCTCTATGCACAGTTTCTATGAAATTCATAAGAAAATAGGACAGCGTAAGTTCTGTCTGACAACGGTTGATACAATTTTTAGGGAAGAGGAGTTTGGGAATTTTATATCCACTTTTGAAAGTTCAGATGATGATGGACTAATGGCTGTTACGGACTTTATCGACGATGAGAGACCTTTGTATATAGCACATGATAAAAATTGGATGATTACTGGTTTTTATGATTCGTTGAGCCAGTATGATGCAAAACAGAATGTGTCAAAACATAATTCTGTATGCGATGTCATTAGCGGAGGAGTGTATTGCCTGGACGCAACGTCTTTCCCCGTACTCGAGAAATGTATTGAAAACGGAATGTCGAGGATGAGAAATTTCCAGAGACAACTCATTGCGGAAGGCTTGAAAATTAGAGCGTATAAATTCTCTAAAATCCTTGATGTGGATCATGTAGAAGATATAGCTAAGGCGGAGGAGTTTCTATCATGAATATTTTGGGAGTTTGCAGAGGAAAAAGATTCTCGCCGAATATGGGGGAGAAGGACATGGCGATCATGACAGCCGTGGCAGAGGTCTTGTGTACCCATGGTGATACAGTTGAGTTGATTGAAGAGGAACGGTTTGAGGAAATGAGTATTTCAGATTTGTCGGGTTATGATGCTGTGTTCTCTATGCTTAGAGGAGAGAAAGCCCGACAAAAGCTCAAATATCTTGAGAATAATAGAGTTGTGACTATGAATTGCTCGGATGCGGTGGAAAATGCGGAAAGGGTGAATATTACAAAGATTATGATTAACTGTGGGGTGCCTTTGCCGGAAACGGTTATCTTAAATGGAATGGAAAAAATTCATTCGGACTTCCCGTGCTGGATAAAAAACGGAAAGGGATGGGCAAGTTACCGTGATGATGTTTCATTTGTTGAGTCTATAGAAAATGTAGATGAGATTCTACTACGCTTGAGAACCAGATATCATGATTGCCCGGTTCTTGTATCAAGGCATATTAAGGGGGATTTGATAAAGTTCTATGGAGTTGAGGACACTGATTTCTTTTGTTGGTGTTACCCTGACACAAATAATTTGAAATTCGGAATAGAGGCAATAAATGGCGAACCAAAACGTTTTCCTTTTGACACATTGAAACTTAAAGAGTGCTGCGAGAAAGTCGCTAAGGCATCTGAAATCATAGTGTATGGTGGCGACTGCATTGTCGATAATAACGGATGTTTCTGGATTATCGACTTCAATGACTGGCCAAGTTTCTCCACATGTCGTCAACAGGCTGCTCAGGCAATAGCAAAACGTCTTTATTTATTGATTGCAAATTCACTCAATCCTAAATCTGCAAAGCTGGTTTAATAACTTTTTAGTATATTCATATAATTCGTTTAATTCGTCATAATATATAATTAGATGTCTAAAACAAACAATATCCAGTCAACCTACAAGTCTAAAGACACAGAAGAGTGGTTCGACACCATTTTTAACCGTCCTATTGGTTTCCTTTGGGCCAAGTTCTTCAACTTCTTTGGAGTACACCCGAATGTGGTAACTGTTCTTTCCATGATTCTTGGCGCACTATCGGGATTTATGTTCCATTATCATGCCAACAGTGAGCCAGCGCTGTGGGGTATGAACGGAATGACGTGTAATATCATAGCGGTAGTTTTACTCGTATGGGCTAACCACTATGACAGTGCAGACGGACAGCTTGCACGTATGTCGGGAAAGAAAACACAGCTCGGGCGTATTCTTGACGGAGCGGCGGCTGATATTTGGTATATCTCCATATATCTCTTTCTCGCATACCGTCTCTATGATGATTCCGTGCCATTCCTGGAAGACATCAGGTTCGGATGGTGGGGGCTGGTGCTTTGTGTGTTAAGTGGAGTCTTGGGACATATTTATCCATGTAGGTTGGCAGACTATTACAGAAACATACATCTTTTCTTTATTAAAGGAGAGGAGGGTAGTGAGTTTGACAATTCCACAGCCTTGAGAGCCAAATATAGCCAAACACCGTGGAAAGGTAATCTTATCAATAAATTTTTTCTTTGGATTTACAAGAGCTACACATATAACCAGGAGAAAGAGACTCCACAGTTTCAAAAATATTGGGGCCTGTTGAAAAGCAGATACGGTACTGATATTCCACAGGATATTAGGGATGAGTTTAGAATGAACAGCCTTCCGTTGATGAAATATACAAACTTCCTGACATTCAATGCGCGTGGAATTGCCCTTTATGTGTGCGCTCTAATCGATTTGCCTTGGATTTACCTCTTGTTTGAGATTGTCGTTCTTGGTGCTGTATATAAATATATGAACTGGAGACACGAGTCTATGTGTAAGAGGCTATATGAGAAATTGACAACTATTGACTCTTAATTCGTATAATTCGCTGTTACTTTACAGGTGCTGTAGGCATACATCTTAATATTTGCGGTTTTATGAACAACTTACCACAAAACACAAAAGGCATCATTTTTGATTACGGGGGGACCATAGATACAGACGGAAAACATTGGTCCGAGGTCATTTGGAATGCATATCTGGCCAATGGTGTGACAATCGATAAACGGCTGTTCAGGCTCGCATATGTACATGGAGAGCGAAGTCTTGCAAAATTCCAGCTTATAAAGCCGGAACATAATTTTCTTGATTTGCTCAAGATAAAAATCAACATTCAGACTTCATTCCTTGTGGATGCTTCAATGTGGCCGGATATGGAGGGGTATGAGACGGAGAGAAAAGAAATTTCCGAAAACATCGCTCAATGGTGTTATAACTTCGTGAAGGGAAACCTGAAAATCAGTGAACCTGTGCTGAGGGAACTCAAAACTAATTTCCCGTTGGTACTCGTATCTAATTTTTATGGAAATATTGAGGCTGTCCTCAACGACCTTGGTATTAATCTGTTCGACGCGATAATAGAATCTTCTGTGGTGGGGGTGAGAAAACCTAATCCCGAAATATTCAGGTTGGGGGCGAAGGCTCTGAATATTTCAACAGACCAAATACTTGTCATCGGTGACTCATACGATAAAGATATCATCCCGGCTAATTCAATTGGTTGCAATACTATTTGGCTAAAAGGAACTGCTTGGAATGCAGATGACAACTATGATGAATCTATTCCCTACAGGATAATCACTTCAATTAATCAACTCTGATAATACTTTAACATTTAATCTATTAATGACATTATTAACTCTTAACAAGTAAAACGATGAAAAGAAATAAACTTTGGTTACTGGCCGTCATTATTGTAGCTATTTGCGGCACTTGTTTTTTTATATTTAATAACAAGGAAAATGACAGTGGTAAAAAAAATATAACAATAAGCTCCAATGAAGATACCAGTCAATTCGTAAACATCACAGATGTTGTACCAGATGTCATTTTGGAGATTAGATATTATGGTACATATAACTTTGTAGGCAAGAGAATCGACGGATATGAGGACCCCACAGCATTGCTTACAAAACAAGCGGCAATTGCATTGAAAGAAGTAAGTGATGATGTGAAAGCTCAAGGGTATCGACTAAAAATTTATGATGCCTACCGTCCGCAAAAAGGTGTTGACCATTTTGTGAGATGGGCTGCGGATCTCTCAGATACCGAAATGAAGGAATACTTTTATCCCGATCTTGACAAAAGTGTGTTGTTTGAGCAAGAGTACATTTATGAACGTAGTGGACATACTAGGGGGTCAACGGTGGACTTGACATTATTCGATATGTCAACAGAGAAGGAACTGGATATGGGAGGCACTTTCGACTGGTTTGGTCCAGAAAGCCATCCCGACTTCTGTGGAAACCCTGAAACTGGCGAATACACTGGCGATAACAGCAAAAGTCCGTCTGAGCCAAAAAGAAGTATCACACCTGAGCAATTTGAGAATCGCATGATTCTCCGCCGTGCCATGATAGCACACGGGTTCAACCCGCTCGACACCGAATGGTGGCACTTCACACTAAAAGACGAGCCTTTCCCTGACACTTACTTCACATTCCCCGTTAAGAAACTGAAGTAAGTATTCATGTATAATCATTATTTTTACAACTTTAATTCCCATTATTGCTGATGAAATCAAAACTATGGCTTCTTGCCTCAATCCTGACTGTATGCTTCACCCTTTCGGTTACGGCATGCTCATCTGACGATGACAGCCCTTATGCGAACCAATCGACAGTTAACCGTATCGTTAAACGAGGAAAACTATTGGTCGGTACCACAGGAGACTACAGGCCGCTGTCATACAAAGAAATCAATGGTCAATACTGGGGATTCGGAATCGAAGTGGCAGGGAAGATTGCTGAAAGCCTGAGAGTCGGCATTGAATTTGTGCAGACGTCGTGGCCGACGCTTACTGCCGATGTGCTTGCTGAACCTCAGACATTCGACCTTGCAATTGGAGGAATCACTATTACTGATACAAGAAAACAAACCATGCTGATGAGCGATGGCTATCTGAACAATGGTAAGACAATATTATGTCGTGCTGCTGACAAAAGCAGGTTTAGGTCATTGGAAGACATCGATAAGCCAGAGGTGAGGGTAATGGTTAATCCTGGCGGGTTGAACGAGAAATTCGCAAACGAGAACCTTACTCATGCCACCATAATTGTATATCAAAAGAACGAGGATATACCATCGCAAGTGGCTGAGGGCAATGCCGACGTGATGATTACAGAAATAACCGAGGCACCGTGGTACGTGCAAAACGACCCACGTCTTGCCGCACCACTTATAGATAGTCCTTTTACACACGGTGAGATTGGAGTGCTGATGCGAAAAGGACAGGATGATTTGCTTCAATTCGTCAACACTGTCATAGCTCAAATGAAGGCCGACGGTACCCTCCGCCAGCTACATCAGAAATATGGTCTGGTGTACGGCTATGAATAATTAAAGTGAAATTTTAAATCTAAATACGAAAAAAGTGTCTCTCTTCACAGAGAAACACTTTTTCTTACTTTCAATAGGTATTAGCTTTTAAGGTAAAAAGATTGTTTTCAGGA
>JAZUMZ010000179.1:0-2268 GCA_045603885.1 Bacteroidaceae bacterium
GACCTTCGACATAGAGGGGGAGGAGGTCACGGACGACCTCGCAGCTCAGCTTAGTCATGCTGTTCACCAGCCTTTCTCAACTGCACTTTTGCGCGATAGAAGGTCGTGCGGGCCCAGGCTTCGGTCTTGCCGAACACCTCGCCCACATCCTTGAACGAGAGCTCCCCAAAGATGCGAAGATAGATGACTTCGCGATAGGGGTCGTCGAGTTGGTGCAGCAGATGGAGGAGCTCCTTGCGTGCCTGCGCATCGATCACGACATCCTCGGCCGGAGCCTCCACCAGGTCCCGCTCGGCCAGTTCGGCTGTCTGCGGGTGCCGCCGCCGGTACGTGTGGAGCACGTTGCGCGCGATGCCGCAAAGCCAAGTGCTCACCTTGCAGCTTCCGTCGAAGCGGTCGCTCGAGCGTATGGCCTGGTAGAAGGTCTCCTGCGTCAGCTCCTCCGCCAGGTCGGCGTCGTGCGTCTGAGCCATCAAGAAGCGATAGACGACCTTCGCGTACCGCTGATAGGTCTGGTCCATGGGCTGCACCTCTTCACCTCCCTCTCGTCCGTATCTATGGCGTTAATGCGCCGGCGGGCAGGTTCGTTACAAACTATTTTGAACTTTTTTGGGTTGAGAGTGAGGATACCAGGTGAGATGCGTGGGGATGAGATCGCGCCCTGGTATAGCCTCCGGGGCCATCTGAGCAACGCCTCCGGTAGCTTTAATGTCTGACCCCTCTGCCAGAATCCTGAAGCATCAATATCGACAGGTTTTGCTCATGAGCGGGGAGTGGAAGAATTGAATCATTTTGAGACATCAAGCTTCCTCTGGGGCACAGCTGACCTGCTGCGCTCCAGCTTCAAGCAGCACCGGTACGGGGACATCATCCTGCCCTTCACGGTCATGCGCCGTCTCGACGTGGTGCTCGAGCCCACCAAACTGAAGGTGCTCGAGGCGGCCGCGAAGCCGCTCCCGCAGGCCTACGCGACACCACGATGTAGACCTTTCACTTGGTCTACCTGCTCGTTTGTGCGAGCACGGTGGTTTCGTTATGGTAGTTTACGCGAAGTCTACACTTTGGCGGGGGCACAATAACGCAACTACCAGCGGGTTTATAGTCGCCCAAGGAAAGACGACACAAATAATGGGCTGTCTACCTGCGATTATTCAGAAAGGCAACCCATTATGTAGATATAAACAGTATTAGCGAATTAACCAACCAGAGCACCTCCAACCGAAGAAATCTACTGTCTTTCCTTCAGCAGAGCACTTCTATAAAGCTGGAAGTTATCTGACAGACTGCCATTCCTCTTTGGAAAGGCATGTTATGTGTTCCGTTCGGAGAACGCCCTCTATGGCACAGGGCACATTATAGGCCGTATGATGATAATGAAAACCGCACTTCTCCTGAACACGCTTTGACTTTTCATTCCCATCAAAGTAACCACACCATATTTTATTAAGTTTCAGGTTTTCAAAACCGTAGCGCATCAATTCCCTGACTGCTTCCGGTATCAGCCCTCGTCCCCAATACGGAACTCCGATCCAGTAGCCGATTTCACCTTCTGAATCAGGAAGGCCAATATTGCTGGCTTTCCCAAGCATAAGTCCAATGCTGCCAACAGGCTGGCCTGATTCTTTTAATACTACAGCATAGGTCTCCGGCGCTGAAAGAACCCTCCGGATTATTTCACGGCTATTTTCTACACTTGTATGAACCGCCCATCCTGCGATTGGTCCCACATCAGGATGACTTGCATATTTAAATAAATTCTCCGCATCGCTTTCTTCCCACGGTCGGAGGATCAATCTTTTCGTTTCAAGTATCATGGCATACCTCTCTTACCAACGGCATCTCTGCAAACTGGAATTTGTTGATATCAAAGCGTCAGTATTTCACTCACGATTTCACAAACGTTCTTATTGACTGAATCCACTTTTATAGTGTCAAGTATTCGATACATGTTGATTCTTGCAACACTTCTGTCGATTACATCGTTACTGCGGATCCCCCTGGCAATGTCAGCAGAGATTCTTTTACGCAAATTGGTTTCATCGATCATAAGCGAAATCTTTACGACTCTCGCATCTCCTGTGTCCAGACTATTGATTATTTCGTCAATAATGGATTGTTCATGCATTACCCAGCAGAAAATAATATTTATATAGGCCGTACAGTGGAGATAACTATTCAGCAAGAAGCAAATGTTGCGCATGACCATGGCTTTTGTTTCTTCTGTTACCTGAAACGGATCGGCATCCCAACACCAATCGCCGTCAAGAA
>JAZUMZ010000180.1:0-2881 GCA_045603885.1 Bacteroidaceae bacterium
CATGGAAATGAAACAAAAAAAACATAAAGTGTTCGGTTGTTCAAAAAAATATGTTAACTTTGCAAAGTATTGTAAAGTGCAATGGGTAAAATGGCATTCAGGAGATATCTATATTATACAATAGGTTTGACGATTCTGCTGATGACGGGATGTGCCAACGAACACGACAGACAGAGGCATGACGAATCTGTGCCTGACGTGAGTCAGGCTGCGGCAAGGGTGATGAAACTGGCTGCCGACAGGCCTGAACAGGCTCTGCAGACGATTGACTCGCTGAGTGCCGAGGGATTGGCGGCATACGAGACCGACTGGTTGCGTGCCAAGGTCTATTGCCAGTCGCTGGAGGGCACGCGGCTCGACTCGGCCATTGCCATCTGTGAGAGGCTGATGCAGCTCGAAGTAGCACGCGAGAACCGTGAGTATCGTCAGGATGTCCTGGAGACACTTGTGAATGCCTGTCGGCGGAATAACGATGACGTGCGGATTCTGAGATGGTCGGACGAACTGGTCACGTTGTTCCATCAGAATGGCGACGAGACGGAGGCTCTGAGGAGTGAGGCAGAGATGGCTGTGGCGCTGACCCATACGGGGCGTGTGCAGGAAGGACTTGCCAAGATTGACAGTGTGATAACTGCGTTTGACGGTAAGAGGAAATTCAACGAGCTGGATGCCTCTCTGATAGTGCTCAAGCGTAAGGTCGGTGTGTTGATGGAGACCGGGCGGTATGAAGATATCATTCCTGTTGCCCAAAGCATGATGGACAGGCTTGACGACTACGAGCTACATCCCGATGACTATCGTGACGGCAGTTACCGCGAGCCTGCCGACGAAGATCGCTCAGGTTACATCGACTTCTATCGCAACAGGGCCTATGGCTACCTGGCCGAGGCGTATGCCCGACAGGG
The DNA here is from genome assembly GCA_045603885.1 of Bacteroidaceae bacterium. Classification (GTDB taxonomy): domain Bacteria; phylum Bacteroidota; class Bacteroidia; order Bacteroidales; family Bacteroidaceae; genus UBA3839. Next base: position 906 of record JAZUMZ010000180.1, read on the forward strand.
CAATCAGCAGAAGTCGCGCAGGTATCTTGAGCTCTACGAGCAGAGCGGTTATGGTCAGACGCTGGCAGGACGCAACTTTATCGTTCCGACGCTGTGTCTGCTGGGTGAGACCGCTAAGATGGACTCCATTTTCAATAGCTTGAACGATGTCCGCTTTCATGCCTACGAGCAGCAGATGGAGATAGAGCGTGAGCAGGATGCCAGCGAACGTAAGAACATCATTATCGGCTTCTGCATTCTCCTTGTATTGTTTGTCGCGGGATTTGCCTCCTGGTTGTTCCGCCAGCGCAGCGTTCTGCGACGGACGAACCAGGTACTGGTGAGCCAGATAGCTGAGACCGCAACTTTACAGAAGGCTCAACAACCTTTTGCGGAGACGGACGAAGAGACTCTCACTCCGGAAGATGGGACTCCCGAAGCGCTCTTCCGCCACATGCAGTCCGTCATACTGCGCGAGCAGCTTTACCTTGATCCTGCTTTCGACCGCCAGGCAGTCATCCGACGGTTCAATATCTCGAAGGAGCGTGTCGGCTCAGCTTTTGCCCACTCGGGCGACTTCAGCAGCATTTCCGACTTCATCCGCGATTGCCGCTTGCGTCATGCCTGCGACTTGCTGTTGAGCCAGCCCCAGATGACCGTCAGCGAGGTGGCACAGCAGAGCGGCTTCATCCACGCCAGCACCTTCAGCACCGACTTCAAGAACAAATATCTGCTCACCCCTTCGGCCTATCGTGAAGCCAATAAATAGTGCCGTGTTCACATCACAGGAAACGACAAAGGCCTTTTGCTTTTGTCGTTTTTGTCTTTCTGGATTGTCTTTTCCTTTCGTCATTTGTCTTAAAGCCGTTTAGAAATTGTTCGCACGCTTGTGTGTGTGAGATATATATTGTAACTTTGCACTAAAAATACGATTTGGGAAAAGTAAAGGGTCAACCAGCAACTGCAACAATATTGCAAATTTTAAATAGTAGGCTAACCCCGGAGGGGTTATACATTAGTAACCCTGGGTCGCTAACGCAGTGCAGCGTACCCGGGGAATACAGGCTAAACTTACTATCCGAACTCTGAAAGGGTTCCATAATATCAGCATTATCGCTTCTTGTTGAGTTTGCGGAACTTGAGTTATTATAATTCGTGGTCATTTATGATAATTTCTGTTTAAAAATAAATCCAGTTATAATTTCATATTTACTAAAAAAGAAAACGAGATATGAAGAAATATCAGAAACCCAGCTTAGAGATTGTTTCCACTAACACGATGAATATCATCTGTATAAGTGAAACAAGCAATGAGATTACCAATACTAACAACAACGCCGACATCATCTATGGCGGCAGAGGAAGCGGTTCTTCCCGTGCTCCACAACGTAGAGATGGCTCTCTCTGGGAGGCCGAATGGTAATAGCAATGTTTCCTATATCATCCGGGAGGATCTGCTAAATAGACGCGTCTTTCTTTGTTGTCATCTTCCATGAACCTGGCTTGCAAGCTTGTGGGAATGGTTATGGTGACTATATGGAGGATAGAAGGAATGTTATGTATATATAAGACAAATGAAACAGATAAACTTAAGGATGCTTGCCGCCATCCTAACACTATGCGGCACAAGTATAAGTTCCTATTCGCAGACCAGCTACGAATATGTTTACAGGGGCTGGGACACCGACAAACAGGAGGTGACGACAGAGATTAGAACGTGCGGCAGCTATACCGCCATCAACGGCAGCGACACCAGCGACAGCGGCTGGGTGGGTCTGTATAACGGCTGGTACGTGGTGACGGGCAACTCTGAGTATAAGGTACTCAACGTGCAGGGCACCGATGTGCATCTCGTCATCCCCGACGGTATGACACTCAACGTGACCCACATAAAACTGGAGGAAGGCCAAAAACTCACCATTCATGGACAGAACGGCGGCACGGGAAAGCTCGTTGCCAACAATGCTGACGGCTTCGCCGATGCTGCGGGCATCGGC
>JAZUMZ010000181.1:0-7519 GCA_045603885.1 Bacteroidaceae bacterium
GCCGTCTCGAGTGCCTTGTCCGCCCGCTTGTCGCCGGTCTTCACTCCATGGAAATAATAGAAATGGGCGTCTTTGGCGGTCTCATAAACCAGCAGCGGTGTGCGGTCCACGCTCACGGGCATCTCCACCATGGTATAGTTGACACGCTCACCGTCGTAAATAGGTGTCACCGCCACATACAGCTTTCCATTCTCCATCCCCTCGGCATAGTTGAGGGTCATGGACATTGTCAGGTCAGCCCCGTTCTTGAAACTTACGATACGTCCGAAAGAGGTGCCTCTCTCCCCCTGTAGCACCAGCGGCTCAGCGATGACGCTCCTGCCTCCCCATCCGAACAGGGGAGTGAGCTCAGCCACGAAGTCGCGGTCGAACGACTTGGGAGCCACGTGGAGGGTTATGTTTATCTTGCATACGCCGTTGACGAAACCGATCCTCTCCGGCTGCACCGTATAGCTGTCGGTAGAGAACAAGTCCTGCTGGGCGCTTGCCACAGCCGTCGTAAGCAAAAGTAAAAGTACTGTCAATATTTTTCTCATTTCTGTTTCCTTAGGGTACTTCTATATATTTTTTTTAATTTGTTTCTTACTGAAATACCTGATGGGGTACCACACAGACAGTGCGCAGATAATCAGCACGGTGACAAATATCAGCGCGACATCTCCGGCCATAAGCCTCACAGGATAGTCTTCTACTATATAGCTGCCAGCCGAGTTGCCGAATTTAAGCAGCCCGTACTGCTGCTGGAGCAAACACAGCCCCACTCCCAGCGCGATGCCGGTCAGTGCTCCGGAGAGGGATATGAGCCACCCCTCTATCATAAATATGCGAGTGATGTCGCGGTTGGTCGCCCCCAGGTTGTGCAGGGTCTTTATGTCGTCACGCTTGTCGATGATAAGCATGGACAGTGAGCCTATGATATTGAAGCTGGCGATAAGGAGTATGAATGTGAGGAACACATAGGAGATGAGTTTCTCCACCTCCATAATCTTGAAGGTGTCGGCCTGCTGCTCATAGCGGTCGAGCACCTTGAATCCGTCTCCGAGTGTGGCCGACAGCTTCTTCTTCATGTCCGACATGTCGGTCCCGTCACGCAGATAAACCTCGAGCGATGTCTGCCTGCCCTCCTTGTCGAGCATCCGGCGCGCAAATTCGAGGGATGTGATGACATAATGTCCGTCGTATTTCGACTGCATGACCATAAACGCCACATGTGGCGAGTAGAGGTTGTCCTGCTGGAAGTCCGCCATCGGGTTGGAGAGGTTTATCTTCTCCCCTTTCTTGGGTGTATATACCTTCACCGGCTCCTCAAAGTCGATATTCAGCCCTAATGCCGACAGCACGTTCACCCCGAAGACGCCGTAGTTCACGTCCACTGCATGTAGGTCGAACACCCCGTCGCCCACCAGTATGTCCTGAAATCCCGCCACGTTCTCAAACGAGTCGTCAACCCCCTTGAGGGTGACCATCATCTGCCCGTTTTTCGACGCCACCAGCGCCTTGTCCTCGATCACATCGACCGTAAGCCCTATGTCGTCGAGCTTCCTCGCCTCCACGATCCTCGGGTCCTGGCTGTTGAAATATTTTCCCTGCACCGGCACCACCTTCAGCTGCGGGTCGAAGGTGGTGAAGAGGTCAGCCACCATGCCCTCGAAGCCGTTGAACACCGACAATATGCACACGAGCGCAGCCGTGGCTATTGTCACGCCGAGCACCGATATGCCTGAGATGATATTGATTGAGTGGTGCGACTTCTTGGAGATGATGTATCTCTTGGCTATGTGGAAAGGGAAAGTCAAAACGGCGGATTATTTGAACCGCAAAACAAACGGCGAATTAAACGAATTAAACGAATTTATCAGCACTGAATTTATTGGCTTTGCCAATTTCGAATTAATCGGATTCTTGTGTTTTGTCCTCGCTGAGCAGTCGGTCGATATTGTCGAGATAGTCGAGCGAGTCGTCGAGGAAGAACTTGAGTTCGGGAATAATGCGCAGCTGGTGGCGCTGCAGCTTTCCCATCTCATACCTGATCGCCGACGCATGGTCGTTGATGTTCTTGAGTATATCCTGCGCCTTCTCCGAGGGGAAGATGCTCAGATAGGCCTTTGCCACGCTGAGGTCGGGGCTTACCCTGACCACGCTCACGCTCACCAGTATTCCCCTGGTCTGGCGTGTCTGCGCCTGGAAGATATTGCTCAGGTCTTTCTGTATCAGGCGCGCTATCTTGTTCTGTCTTGTTGTCTCCATCTATGTATTGGCTATATATTTACAATATTCGGAAGTTTTTTCTTACTTTAGTTTCTTTCACCCTGATTATGGTCAGCCCGTCGCGGAGAGGGAGGATCACCTCCTCCACGCGGGGGTCTCGTGCCACACGTTCGTTAAACTCGAGAATCCCGCTTGTCTGCGGGTCGGCGAGATGTCCGGCCTCCACCACATGTCCGTCCCACAGCGTATTGTCGGCTATTATATAGCTTCCCTCATGCACGTGGTTCATCACCATGTCGTAGTAGTCGGCATAAATACGTTTGTCGGCGTCAATAAACACCATATCGAAAGTCCCGCCCAGCGTCGGGACCACGTCGAGGGCGTCGCCTATATGCATCCGTATATTCGACCCATAGCCGGAGTTCTCTATCCACGGGCGTGTGAACACCTCCTGCTCGTCGTTAATCTCCACGGTGTGGAGCACAGCCCCCTCGGGGAGCCCCTCGGCGATGCACAGGGCCGAATAGCCCGAATAGGTGCCGATTTCCAATGCCCTGCTGGGACGGATCATCTGAGTGAGCATCTTTAGCAGCCGTCCCTGCAGGTGTCAGCTGGCCATCCGTCCGTACATCAGGTGCAGGTTTGTAGCCCTGTAGAGGCGGTGAAGATAGTCGCCCTCGGGCTCGATATGGTCGAGTATATACTGCTCTAACTGCTCGTTGTCGGTCATGTCGTCACGCCCCCTCTTCTGCACGGATATGAACTAAGGCCTCCACCGCCAGGCGGTAAGAGTCCAGACCGAATCCGCAAATCACCCCTTTACAGGCACACGAGATCATGGAGCGGTGGCGGAACTCCTCACGCTGATGCACGTTGCTTATATGCACCTCGATCACAGGAGCCGCGATAGCTCGTATGGCGTCTTGGAGCGCTACGCTCGTGTGGGTATAGGCACCTGCGTTAAACACGACGCCGTCGAAGTCGAAGCCCGTCTCGTGAAGCTTGTCAATCAACTCCCCCTCGATGTTCGACTGGAAATAAACCAGCTCGATGTCGGGGTAAAGGGCACGCAGCTCGTCAAGGTAGCCGTCGAAGCTCCGTGAGCCATAGACTCCCGGTTCTCTCTTGCCCAGCAGGTTGAGGTTGGGACCGTTTAAAATCAGTATTCTCATAAGCTCTGGTGTTGCCTGGCCTCATGCCGTGGCGGGTATCCGACAGGGCACAAAACCGCATCTTTTGAGTTTTTGTGCAAAGTTAATGATTATTTTTGGTATATCCACAAGGTGGGCTGATATTTTCTGCATTTAATCCCTTTGAAGGAAGGGAGAGAGGCTAATGGGGATAATGGACTGAATGGGCCGAATGGGGCTTATGGGCCGAATGGGTCCCATGAGACTTATAAGCCCCATGAGGCCTATGAGACCTATGGGGCCTATGGGGTTTGAAATCTCTAAGGAGCAAGGGAGAAAAAAAAGAAAAGCCCCTTCCGTGTGTGCGGAAGGGGCAAATATTTGGGTTGATACTTGATTACCAAAGGGCGTTCCAAGAATCGTCAGTCATGTTACGGCCTTTAGTCAAAGTTTCATACTCCTCATTGTTGCCAGTTCCTTGTGTTGTGGCTTCTGTACTAGTAGCTTGAATTTCAGAGCCTTGCATTATTATTGTTTTGATACCCACCGAGGTTACGTTCACGGCTGGAGTTTTATATATTTTCTTCATAATAAGTTTCTTCTTTAAGTTGATTGATGTTTAACCTTCGAAAAATTTACTTTACATACACTTTCTTACCGTTCACGATATAAATTCCTCTCTGAGGGCTGGTAACACGCTGTCCGCTTAGGTTGTAGATTGTTCCGTCCATAAACTCACTGCGGTCAGTGTTGATGCTATCGATACTTGTTGCCTGTCCATTGCCAAATTCAACACGCAAAGGAGCATCTGTTGAGGGTGCCTCATAAGATGTTGAAAGATATGCACGGCCAGCAGGCATATAAGCACCATCAACCTTTGCTATATTGAAGACAATGTTATCACCGCTTTTCTGAAGGATATAGTTGAAATTACCATCATCACCCACTTTCTTAACCAAAGTACGTTCAACAGTTGCTACGAGCTCGTTGTCGGAGAGAGAAGCTGAGGTAGCGACAGCAGGAACTTCCTGGTCTGTAACCGGTGTTGACTTGTAAAGGATAACACCCGTGTTTGCAGGAACTATACCGTCCTCAACCTCTGTCAGTTTTACAACACCATTATCAACCTTTGCTTTATAAACGGTAATACCTGTTTCTGAGAAGTTCAATGGCTGAGCAGAACTATATGTCGCATATTTGGCAGATGTAATTGTCACCTTTTCTGGCACTGCAAGTGAATAGCCTGAAGTAACAAAAGTTTTCTTGTAAAGCTGGATTGCTTGTTGACCATTATTCTTATAATAACGGAAGCGATTATCATTTGAACCTTTATTAAACCTTAATGTCATATAATCACTACCACTTTCATATCCAAAGACAACCACATTTCCACTTTCGTCAATAGAAATAGTATTCGAATATGTTGATGATTCGGTACTTTGTTTCAGTCCATTAGATGCAGAAGAAACACCAATATAATATCCTGAAGCACTCTTCAATGTGTGCTCTGTTGCGTCATAAGTAAACACAGCTGCATCAGTTGTTGCATTTGACTCAATTGTGTTTTCGGTAATAGTTACACCTATCGTATTATTTGCAGCGTCCAGAGTTGTCCGACTTCCGTCAAACGCAACACTTCCTGTCTCATAAACAATCAGATAATCACCACTCTCCACATCCCCGCTTGTCTGCTGCTTAACGTATGAAGGTGATTGCTGGGCAGCAAAGATAGCATAGAGAATCATATCACCTTTGACTGCTGTTGAGTTACTTACAAATGTAGGGTTAGAAGTAATTTCATCGCTCTCAGACCAGCCGACAAAAGTCATGCCATTGATGGCAGCTGGACTGGTTAGATTAAGTTCTTCATCATAACTACGAGTCACAGAATATTCAACTCCGCCAACATAATATAGAATAGTACACTCCACACTTAAATCTGCAAAATTAGCCTCTAATACAACATCATCATCAGGCATTGTAAATGAAATCGTGTTTGCGGTCTTATCTGCCACATTTAAATCGGTAGTCCATGAAGTGAAGCCATAACCGCTATTGGCAGTTGCCGTTACTTCAACATTTGAACCGTATAAAATTTCATCCGTACCATTCCAAGCCGCACCGTCCACTGTTACAGCGTAAGTTCCGTTATTTCCACTAACCAACAGCTCGTGAGAGTTAAGAGTGAACCCGGCAGTAAGTGTAACTTCATTTGCAGGCATCTCAAATAATATATTATTTTCTGCTTTTTCCTCATCTGTCAAAGTAATACCTACAACTGTCCATCCAGAGAAAGTATAGCCGGTATTTGCTGTAGCATATACGTCTAACAACTCATCCTCTTCAAAACGACTGCCAGTAGTAACAGAATTATTATATTCATCTAAAACTGTAACCACACCTCCATCAACAGGGTCTGCCACAAAAGTGAGAGTGTATTTGGGAACAGAAGGATTAAGTTTGAAAGCAAAGGACTCTATTCCAACCTGGTTGTCTGTCGAACTAAAAGTAATCTTAACTGCATTTGTACCAGAAGGCAGTGAATTGGAGGAAATCTTAAAGTTAGTTGATGTAATTCCCGTAGAGGTGTAATTATCACCTCCATCGGTACTATAATGTAATGTTATTGTTTGCGCCTTTGATCCCCACTGGCGACAATTAAACTCAACATAATTGAATGAATCATCTGTATTCTTAAGGACGACAGACACTTCATTACCTTTTGTTACAGGTACGTCGGTTATTGTTACTGTTTGCTTACATGCGCTGCTAAAGGTCACAGTCGCATCTGAATAATTAATTGCACGTTCTGAATAACCGGTACCCCAGCTACTAAAACCTTCTATCGTAGAGAAATCATATTTCACATTCCAAGGCACTTCAGTAACCGTAACTTCGTATGTGTCAGTTTTGGTGACCCCGCCTTCTGTATAACTAACGGTAACTTCTTTTTGTCCTGTAGTGGTAAGGTCAGGAACAGTCACAGACGCATCAGCTGTTACGTCTTTTGTTGAAGTATCATCATATGTAGCTGTCACGACAAGACCGTCGTATGAGAATGTGCCGTTCTGCTGGAAAGTTGTAGGATAATCTCCAGAAAGAGAAATGCTTGACAGGGTACGAGTGCTAACGGTAATGTTGTATGTAGTTGTTTTTGTCACTTCACCCTCTGTATAGCTAACAGTAACTTCTTTAGTTCCTGCAGTTGTCATATCAGGGTCTGAGAATGTCGCACTGGCTGTAACGTCTGCGGTGTTATCATCCTCGTATGTAGCAGTCACTTCCGCACCTTCATGGGAGAATGCATCACCTACATAGAAAGAGGTCGGAGCATTGGTATAATCCACTGCTATTGAAGCGAGAGGAGAGGTAACTGCTTTCTTGTAGATTTTTATGGATGTAATCTGGGTATTATGAGCGCTTGTAACCTTTAACGTATAATTTGTACCTGCTGCTTGATACCCTGTTGCAATTTCATATGTATTAGTACCAGTTGCGCCTGTCGTTTCTGTACTAACAGCAACATCTCCAACATAAATGTTTTGTTTAACACTTCCCGAAGCACCAGATCTACCAACGACCTCTATTTTTTCAACATCAAAGCTAAAGGCGGGAAGATTAAGGTAGGCACCGCTTTTTCCCAATATAAAATAGCCTGAATTCATTTTAAAATTAGCACCTCCTTCACCAGTCATACTAACTGTGCCATTAGACAAGGTTCCATCCGATACAGTCCAATCAGACCCTGTAAAATCGTAGGTCACATCAGGTTCCACCACCGCCCAGGCGTGACCGGCGCCCATAACGAGCATAAGGCTCATAATGAGCCATTTAAAAGTAAAAAATTGTTTCATAGAAGTTGTATTTTAATAAAGTTGATGAATAAGTCGTTGAAACGTGCGGTAATACATAAATGCGGCACGGCGCTCCGTACCGGGTGCATAGAAGCTGCTTTTGGGGTTTCTCCGTCAGTTACAGGCGGTTACAGCTGTGGTGCAATGGCAAATCCTTGCCTCCGCAGATTACTTGCAAAGTTATGCATTTAATTTGAAACTGCAAAGGAAATCATTAAAAAATATTTAAAAAATCGCTTCTTGGCTTCTTGAAGAAAAAGCTTCGGGGGGATGGTGGCGAATGACATTCAGGGAAACGGAAGAAGAGCCTTCAAGGGGGATGGCGGC
>JAZUMZ010000182.1:0-13578 GCA_045603885.1 Bacteroidaceae bacterium
ATCATACCGCCCTTTGTGCGGCACTTTACAAATCCCTTTACTATCTCGTCGTTGTCGAGGGCTGTGTTTACACGCTCCCATGAGCGGGCCTCGCGGGCCTTTTTGTGAGAAAGAACCAATTGGCCTTTCTTGTCCTCCTGACTCTCGATGTAAACCTCTACGGTGTCACCTGCTTTCAGCTCAGGGTTGTAGCGGAACTCGCTGCGGGGGATGATTCCTTCGCTCTTGTAGCCGATGTTCACAACTACCTCGCGGTCGTTGATTGATGATACGGTTCCGTCAACTACTTCGTTGTCGGTTACCTTGTTAAGGGTTGATTCGTAGGCTTTGGCGGCCTCCTGCTGATCAGCACTGCTCATGCCGTCATTCTCATAGGCTTCCCAGTCAAAACCTTCCAGCGGTTTAATGTCTTTTGTGTTCATAAATAATTTTAAATAATGTAATTGTTTAATAATGTTAGACTTTATGTTGACAAATCTAATTAATTATTCGTATTTTGGTATGTCTTACGCTTAGGCGCATAAAAACTTTGCAAAGTTAGTGTTTTTTTCTCACTTTGCCAAATATTTAGCGTAAAAATAAGATGTTTCAGTAAATATATCTGTCTGTATATCTGTCTGCCGCCCCAATGGGTGGTTTGTATATAAACATATATTAAATATATTTCTTTGCATACCATTGGGCGAATGCCCTTAGACCCTGACGAAGAGAGGTTGAGGGTTTGAAGCCGTAGTCGCGTTCTAAGGCCGTGGTGTCTGCGTATGTTACGGGAACGTCACCTGGCTGCATGGCAACCAGTTCTTTGTGGCTCTCGAAGTCATAGTCTTGGGGAAGAACACCGGCACTTACAAGCTCTTCCTGGAGAATGGTCACAAAATCAAGCAGATTCTCCGGGCTGGAGTTGCCGATGTTGTAAACATTGTAGGGAGGCAATGGCAGTCCGTCTTCTCCTTTCACCTTTTCAGGAGCACCTTGCATGATTCTTACTACACCCTCGACGATGTCATCAACGTATGTGAAGTCACGCTTGCAGTTGCCGTAGTTGAATATCTGGATGGTCTCGCCTTTCACCAGTTTGTTGGTGAAACCGAAATAAGCCATGTCGGGACGGCCTGCCGGACCATAGACTGTGAAGAAACGCAGTCCTGTGCTTGGAATGTTGTATAGTTTGCTGTAAGAGTGGGCTAACAGCTCGTTGCTTTTTTTGGTAGCGGCATAGAGGCTAACCGGGTTATCCACTTTGTCGTCGGTGGAGTAGGGCACTTTCTTGTTGCTGCCGTAAACACTGGATGAGCTTGCGTACACAAGGTGCTCGACACCTTTGGAGCCGTTGTCGTAGCTGTGACGGCATGCCTCGAGTATATTGTAAAATCCTATCAGGTTGGATTGTATATATGCATCTGGGTTTGTAATGCTGTAGCGGACACCTGCTTGGGCCGCCAGGTTTACTACAACCGAGGGACTATAATTGGCAAACAGCTGGTCTATGGTTGATTTGTCTGCTATATCGCCTTTTATAAACTTGAACCTGGAGTCTTTGAGCAAGTTCTCAAGACGTTCGGTTTTTAAACTTACATCATAATAGTCGTTCATATTGTCTATGCCGACAATAGTACTCCCTGTGGTGTCTGCAAGAAGTCGCTTGACAAGGTTGGCGCCTATAAATCCGGCTACGCCTGTAACCAATATGGTCTTATTGTTTAAATCTATTTTCTGCATTATCTAATTATATGTATGTAATTTAAATGTAGAGTAAATAAACTTTTCACTCTTCACTTTTCACTCTTTAAACTTTTCCTTTGCTTCCCTGTATGTGTCAAGAGATCCAATGTCAAACCGGCCACCGTTCATTGGCCATGCGTGAATAGTGGTGCGGTCAACAAGATAGTGGGCAAGGTTGCCTGGAGCGTCTTTACCACAACCGTTCTCCACGGATGTGCGAACCAAAGGAAGGTCTTTGCGAAGGTAAATATAAAAAGGAGGGACTGCCCATGTGGATTTGGGCTCGGATGGCTTTTCCTCCATACCTGTGACTTTCATTTCTGAGTCTAACTCAACGACACCGGTACGACGAAGCAGTGACAGGTCTTTCTGCTCATGGCACATTATACATGAGGTGCCTTTTTTGCGGGCGAAATCCACAAAGTCCTTGAACGTGAAAAACAACAGGTTGTCGGCTGCCACCACAAGCAGGTCGTCATCAATATTCAGACGTTCTATTGCGTACAACAGGTCACAAACCGCTCCAAGACGTGTGTCGTTGGTCTCGGTGCCGTCGTCAACTACCTTTATCGGTTTTGTGTAGTGCTGTTGCGAGGCCCAATCCTCGAATACGGACGCAAATTTGTGGTTGGTCACGATTATGTGCTCGTCGATATCATCTATCGTGTCTATGTCGTCGAGCATACGGCCTAATATTGTACTGCCCCCTATCTCAAGAAGAGGCTTGGGGGTGTTTTCTGTCAATGGGTAGAGCCGGGTGGCATATCCGGCGGCGATTACGATTGTTTTCATCTTAACGGATTTAGTTGTTTCTTGAATACAGGAGCTAATCCACAAATCGGGCACCGTCGTCGGGCTTCACCCAGAATACCTGGAATGTAGTCTCGTATTCAGGGAACTGCTCGAGATACCTTTCTGTAAGGTTCTTCTCAATCTCTTCTTTGTAGGCTGGGTCAACCAAGGCGATGCAGGCGCCTTTGAATCCGGCGCCGGAGAAACGGCCGCCGTAAACGCCTTGCTGATCTTTTATGATGTCGTAGATGGCAATGAGCTCTTGGCTGCCGCACTCATAGTTGTGGATGCTTGACTCGCAGCTTGCAAAACTGAGTTTGCCGAATAGTTTCAGGTTTCCTGTCTCCCAGGCGGTTACACCTTGGCGCACGCGGCGGTATTCTGAGTAGAAGTGTTCAGCACGGCGGGCGAAACGGGCGGGCATGGCAATTTTGGTTTTGTCGAACGTGGCCTTGGGAATGTCACGGAGGAACGTCTTGTCAAATGTCTTGAGAGGCTGGTCTGTGTATGCCAGCATGTTCCATGCCGCCGTCTTGCATTCATAGACACGCAGGTTATAGTCGCTGTTTATCAAGTTGCGTGTCAAACCGCTGAAGAATATACCAATCTCAAATTCGGGCATGTCGGGATGACGGCGTATTATACGATAGTCGTTGGTGTCGCAATCAAGAAACAGCAGACCGTCTTTTTTGCCAAGGGCAATGCAAGCCTGGTCAAGCAATCCGTTGTTCAGTCCGATGTATTCACGCTCGGCCTCAGAGGCAATCTGGACAATCTCAAACGGCTTCAGCGAGATTCCGTTGGATTTGGCAAACGCCATGACATAGGCTATAAGCACGGCGGCTGATGAGCTCAATCCACCCACTGGAAGGGATCCTTGAATCACACCGTCTATTCCGTGGGAGAGATTGAAACGTTTGCGAAGGGCATATTTGGCGCCGCGGGCATAGTCGCCCCAATGGAACTCACGCATCTGGGAGGATTGTGCAATGTCAAAATGCACCTCGCCTTCAAATGTGCGGGATTCCAGGTTTACCTGAGAGTCTTCGCGGGGCGTGAACCAAAGGTCAACGCCCTTGTCTATAGCAAAACCGGTTACAAGACCGTGTTGATGGTCCACATGGGCGCCTATGGGGCACACGCGATAGGGAGAGAAAATATGATACTGCATAATTTGTGGATTATCTGTTGTCATACATTGAGCTGTAGTAGTTCTGGTAATCGCCTGATGTCACGTTGTCCATCCATTCCTGATTGTCCAAATACCACCTTACAGTCTTCTCTATACCCTCCTCAAATTGGAGTGAAGGCTCCCAGCCAAGCTCTTTCTGAAGCTTTGTGGAGTCGATGGCGTAACGCAGGTCGTGGCCGGCGCGGTCGGTCACGTAGGTGATTAAGTCCATGTCCGCTCCCTCAGGCCTGCCTAACAAGCGGTCCACAGTCTTAATCAGAACTTTTATTATGTCAATGTTTTTCCATTCATTGAAGCCTCCGATATTGTAGGTCTCTGCTGTCTGACCTTTGTGGAAAATCAAATCGATGGCTCTCGCATGGTCCTCAACGAAAAGCCAGTCGCGAACGTTTTCTCCTTTGCCATATACGGGGAGTGGCTTGCGGTGACGTATGTTGTTGATAAACAATGGAATCAGTTTCTCTGGAAACTGATAAGGACCGTAATTGTTGGAACAGTTGGTCACTATGGTCGGCATACCATAGGTGTCGTGATATGCGCGTACAAAATGGTCGCTTGACGCCTTCGAGGCTGAGTAGGGACTGTGTGGCTGGTATTTTGTGTCTTCATAGAAGAATGTCTCTCCGTAGGCGAGATGGTGCTCAGAAGACGATGCCGTGGTAGTGAAAGGAGGCTTTATCCCTTCAGGGTGGGTCAGTTCCAATGCGCCGTAAACCTCGTCGGTGGATATGTGATAGAAACGCTTTCCTGAATATTTTTCAGGAAGTGACTCCCAATAGTTCTTGGCTGCCTGAAGGAGTGACAGGGTTCCCATAACATTAGTCCTGGCAAACGTGAACGGATCTTTGATACTACGGTCCACGTGGCTCTCTGCTGCGAGGTGGATAATGCCGTCAATCGATTCAGACTCGATAATGCGGCACATCGCGTCATAGTCGCAGATGTCAGCCTTCACGAATTTGTAGTTCGGACGGTTTTCTATGTCTTTCAAATTTGCCAGATTTCCGGCGTAGGTCAGTTTGTCGAGGTTGACAATTTTGTATGTGGGGTATTTGTTGACAAACAGTCTGACAACATGAGAGCCTATGAAACCGGCTCCGCCTGTGATTAAGATGTTCATGTCTGATATTTTTTAGATAGTTTGGAATTGTGTTTTAATCTCGCATGAAAAGGTCGCGGGTGTAAACCTTTTCCTGAATATCGTCGAGGCTGGTGTCATAACGGTTTGCTATAACAGCATCCGACAAATGCTTGAACTCATTCAGGTCGTTGACTACACGGCTGCCGAAGAATGTGGTGCCGTCTGAGAGGGTAGGCTCGTAAATAATGACTTCGGCTCCTTTGGCCTTTATGCGCTTCATCACTCCCTGAATGCTGCTTTGGCGGAAATTATCGCTGTTGCTCTTCATCGTAAGCCTGTAAACACCGACTGTGCAGCGGCGCTCGCTCTGCGGATTGTATATGCTTCCCTGGTTGTAGTCATAATATCCGGCTTTCTTCAACACACGGTCGGCTATGAAGTCCTTGCGGGTGCGGTTGCTCTCAACGATGGCCTCAATGAGGTTCTCTGGCACATCGCTGTAGTTGGCAAGCAGCTGTTTCGTGTCTTTCGGAAGACAGTAGCCACCGTAACCAAACGACGGGTTGTTGTAGTGGCTGCCGATTCGAGGGTCAAGACATACACCGTCGATAATGTCTTTGGTGGCAAGACCTTTCATCTCTGCGTAGGTGTCCAGCTCATTGAAGAAGCTGACACGTAGTGCGAGATAGGTGTTGGCGAACAGCTTCACGGCCTCTGCCTCTTTCATGCCCATAAAGAGGGTGGGGATGTCTTTCTTCAGTGCGCCTTCTTTGAGGAGGTTGGCGAACACCTCGGCGCTATGACCCAATTTCTCTGTGTCGGCGATAGCGCGTATGGCCTCGTTCTCAACATCAAACTCAATATCTTCGATTATCTTTGGGGTGCCGACGATGATGCGGCTCGGATAGAGGTTGTCGTAGAGCGCTTTGCTTTCGCGAAGAAACTCAGGGGAGAACATCAGGTTGAACTTCTTGTCTTTCAGTTGTGGGTCATACTGGAAGCGGTAGAGGTATTTCACGTACATGCTTCGGCAGAACCCTACGGGTATGGTACTCTTCACAACCATCACAGCGTCAGGGTTTACGCTGAGAACCAAGTCTATCACTTCCTCAACATGGCTTGTGTCAAAGTAGTTCCTGACAGGGTCATAGTTTGTAGGAGCCGCAATGACAACAAAGTCAGCGGATTTGTATGCGCTTGCCCCGTCAAGTGTGGCTGTGAGATTCAGCTCCTTTTCCGACAAATATTTTTCTATGTATTCGTCTTGGATGGGTGACTGGCCGCGGTTGATCATGTCAACCTTCTCGGGAATTATATCCACGGCAGTCACATGGTTTTTTTGTGACAGCAATGTGGCGATGGAAAGTCCCACATATCCTGTTCCGGCTACTGCTATGTTCATATTTTATATCAATTAATTATCTACTACCCTCAAACTATCCCAAACTCTCCAGGCACCGGCGTAGCGAGTCTGTCCAGTAGGGCACTTCCACATTGAACGTGCTTTTGATTTTTGTCTTGTCGAGCACTGAATAGGAGGGACGGCGCACGGGTGAAGGAAACTCGGAACTCCGGCAAGGTTGTATCTTGCAATCTGTATTTCCTGAGAAGAAGGCAATTGCTTTAGTGAAGTCAAACCATGAGGTAACGCCTTCGTTGGAGTAATGGTATATCCCGTATTTCCCGTTGAGGTCATCGGTGTTGGTTATTGTCATAATGGCCTTGGCCAGATCACGGGCGTATGTCGGTGTGCCACACTGGTCTATAACCACTTTCAGCTGTGGTTTCGTAGATGTCAGGCTCAGCATGGTCTTGACGAAGTTTTTCCCATATTCGCTGTAAAGCCAGGCGGTACGTATGATTATGTGACGCACGCCGGTCGCGATGATTTTTTGCTCGCCGAGCAGTTTTGTCTGTCCGTAAACGCCGGTGGGAGTGCCGGTCATATCTTCGTTGCAGGGCGTGTTGTATGTCTCGGCGCCGAACACATAATCGGTGGATATATGAATAAGCAGCCCGTTGCGCTCTTTCATTGCTATGGCGAGGTTCTCCGGGGCTGTGGCGTTCAGACGCTCCACGATTTCGCCTGCGGTCTCAGCGGCATCTACGTTGGTCCATGCGGCACAGTTTATTATGCAGTCAATGTCATGGACAGAGGCGTAGGTCTTTACGGCGTTCAGGTCTGTAATATCTAACTGATCGTAGCCGTCGCATATGTCTGTCAGGAAAAAGTGATGCGACGACATGGAGATCATGTCTTGGATACTATGTCCCAATTGTCCGTTGGCTCCGGTTATTAATATATTCATAATTTATTATGTATGCCCGATTGAACAGGCATTGTTCTTATTGCGGATTAATCATAGAAATTCCAGCTGATGCCAAAACGGAGACCTTTGGGGTTCATTGGGTAGTTTGGCATGGTGAAATATCTTCCGTCTCCTTGGTTTATATGGTAGTAGGTGATATGGAAACGTAGCTTTTTCAGTGCCAGGTTGGCATAAACACTAACCAATGGGTAGCCGCCCACCTTCTCGCGTGTCAGGGAGTTCTGGACAACAAACTGGGAGACAGCGGGGGCATAGCTGGGTGAGTAATATTTACTGAAATATTTCATGTCAGCCCCAAGCTCTACTTTCAGCACTTTGGCAAGCACAAACTTGAAATAAAGGTTTGCGTAGGCTGACAAAGTGGGCAGGGGCAGAACGTCTTCTTTTGTGCTTTTCTGCCAGGTCACCCTCCCCTCAAAGTTTGCGGGACCTAATTTGAATTTCTGCTCTAAACGGGCGGTGAGCACCTGCACGCTCCCTTCTTGGAGCAATTCCAAAGAGTGGGGGTATGTTGTCGTGCCCGCCTCGTCTGTCACAGCAGGGCCGTTGTCTTGGAGATATGTGTAGTTCGTCACATTCTCAACACCAAAGGTCAGGGCGGTTTGGGTCTTGGTGTATGACAGGGTTCCGCTCACTTTCATGTGGCCCTCCTTGTCGAGGTCTTTGTTCCACCAATAGTACTTGGAATGGAAATTTTGGAGAATCGTGCTGGCATATTGACTGCTTATCAACGCATCGACCGACAGCTGGGCTGTGTCACCGAGAACAGGGACGTTGAGCTCTCCATGGCCGGTGATGTCGAAGGTGCCGACATCATCACCGGCAACAACGATCTCACCTTCAGCGTTGTAATGCACGTAAGTGCCTTGACTGCGTACTATCCGGCCTCCTATAACCACGTTGCTTTCCTTATACCTGGCTTTGCTCAGGGTTGTGGATGGTGCGCCGGCTATCGTGTCGGGAATCTCTGATGTACGGTTTATAAAGCCTAAGTATGCGCTCAGCCCGGCAACAGCGTATTTGTTGAAACCCTCGTGGAGGGTGATGCCGACGCGGTTTGACATCTCAAACATCTTGTAGCGGTTGTTGGCTGTGTCGCCAGGAAGATATGAGTGGGCATAGTAGTTGCTGTAGTCATCATATGATAACAGACGTCGACGGTAGCTGCCAAGCTCAAATTGGTGGAACACGCTGGTCACAGGAGTGAAAATCTCATTTGTTGTGGCTGAGTCAACCTCCACGGACTTCGTGAATCCAAGATGATAGCGGTGGTTCAGGTTCAGTATGTCATGATGTTGACGCGACCATGTCTTCGACAGGTTCGTGGGAATCTCGTCGGAGCTGAAACTGCGGGCCATGGACTCAGGGTTGGTGATGTAGTTCTCGTCGGTTATACCTCCGTTCTCCTCCATCTTCATGTCATTATGGATGTAATTCAGGTGGAGGTCGTAGTTGTCGCTGACATATGAGCCCCATCCTGCACCCTTGAAATAGGCGGTGTGTTGGTTGTCATAGTAACCTTGGCCGTACATGTAATGGAATATACCTCCGAAATTCAGGCGTTTGCCGGCGTTGTTCGTGTATATTGCCTTGAAATTGTCAAAACCCGTGGTTTTTGTGCCGCACCACTCGTAGGTCATGTTTACATAGGGAGACTTTGTGTTGTAATACTTAAAGTCTGATTGAGAATCCATAAACTGTCCCAAGTGTGTTATGAACGGAAAATTGTGGCCGGATTCTCTTTCCATGTATATACGTGTTTCGCGAGGAGAACCTAAGTTGCCGAGGGAGTTATATTCTCCGAACGGACCCTCGCTGTAGGCCTGTCGCTGAAAACCGTGCTGGAGGGTATCTACATCGACGGGCTCACGGGTGCCGAAAATCGGATTGATTGTCCAGGCAATCACATCTACAGGCACAAACTTTTTCTCTTTCTTCTCGTTTGTCGTGCTGTCCTGGTTCAACTTGCTCAGGTCGGCGTTACTCTCCAGTTCACGTATTACTCTTTGAGCGCACAAATCCTGACTTGCCAGGCAAGCCAGGAGTATAATTGATATGATTAATAATCGGTGTGTCAAGTCTGTCGCGGTTTTTGGCTCTTAGGGTTAAAACAGGAAGCGCAAGGCAAATTCCACTATTTTCAGCAACATCGCTCCGAAACCGACGCTGAAGAACAGGACTTTGTTGTCGGGGAAAACAAAGTAAATAATAACAGCAGCCAGAAATCCAAGCATAAACAATATGTTCAGAATAGAGCGGGTCTTCTTTATTGTGTCGTTGCTTTTTTTCGGACGGTGCCACTTGCTTTTGCCTTTGCTCTCGGCGACGGCCTGGGCTATTATGTCATCTATCTCGTCGGTCTTCATCGTTCTCAAATCAATATTTGCTGTTATTTGACAGCCTCTTCAATTTCTTTGAACAACTCGTCTTTGAGGTCGATGGTCTTTACGCGGAATTTGCCGCTCCCTTTGTTCAGCTTACCCGACTTGGTAATGGCTTCCTTGTCGGTAATCCAGTCCTCGGCTTCTATACGCTCGGGGGTGTCGGTCAGGCTGTAGGTGTAGGAGATGTTCTTTATCGTTGCTGTCACCTTACCGTTAACTACGTTCATCTCAAGTGTATATGACACTATGGCCATGTCTTTTGCGAGGGTCTTGTTTGTAAAAACCATGTCCTCGTTGCCTTGAATCTTGATAAAACCATCTTCGGCGGAGGCTTTCACAATACGGGCGTATTCAGAGTTTTTGAAGTAGTCGGCGTCATTCCAGCGGCCACGCTCTGTAGAGGGGTTGTACCGGAAATTTGCCCATTGAGACAATTTCAAATAGAGGTCGAACTTGCTCTGGCCGGCGGCTTCTATGGTCTTTGTGAACTCTATCTTGCCTTCGGCAGACTCGGGAACCGCACCATGCATGTATGTCTCACGAGGCTGGCGGCCACCCTCGTATTCTTTGTTTGAGAACAATCCCTGTGCCTCCATGGCGCAAAGCGGCAGGACAACTGCCATTACTAATGTGAATAAACGTTTCATGCTATTTTTGTGTTTTGATTTTCTTGTGATGGACTTTTTCACGGCAAAGGTAGGAAATAAATCTATAATAAACAAAAAATTAATATTTTTTTGCAGTATTACACTTTGTACTCACCGTTTCTGATGCGTTCTTTTGCCTCGTCAATCGTCAGGCCCTCCTTTAGGTTGATGTAATAATGCAAATGGGCGGGACATCGCTGTTCCTCAGGGGGATATTGCATGTAGTCTCCGTAGCGGTAGGTGAGATAGGCGTCATAACCTTTGGGAACGCGTACTTTCAGACCGTCAAACGGCATGGTGACATATTCGTCAAACCATGAACGCTCAAAAATTGAACCTTTTACCTGAGACCAGCTTATGGCATACAGGCCGTCAGCGGATGAATACATCCTGACTTGGTCGTTGTACCGGTTCAGGTATTTCATCTCTTTGCCCCTGTGGCTGTACAGTATCTTGAATAGCACGGTGCGCGGATGTCTCTCTTTCAGATATTGGAGCGTGGTCTTTTCATTAAGGCATAGCTGGTATCTCCAGAAGTCGTCTATACACCTGCTTTTGCGTGACAGTATCTTTTTCTTGTCACCATTGACAAAGTCAAGAGGGAATATATCTATATACACTCCATACATGAATGGCTGTTCCTTGAATTCCCACAGGCTGGTGTTGGTGTTTATGTATTTGGCGAACGGAAGGAAATATCCTTTGTCTTTGGTTGACACAATTCCGCATCCGGCAGGAAGGTCACTCTTGGAGAGATTGAGGAATCTGTCGTAGTCGGCACGGGGCATATATATGTCTATGTCGTCGTCCCAGGGAATCATTCCCTGATGACGGACTGCACCGATGGTGGTGCCGCCGCAAGTCCAGTATTGAAATCCGTGTTTCTCCAACAACTCGAGAAGAGACTCGAAGAGCTCCAGGAGCATGCCGACGATTTTCTTGTCGTATTCGTTTAGGTATTTATTCTCTTTCTCCATGTCAGTCAAATATGTTTAGGAACTGCTCGGCACACCACAGCTGCCATTTCTGGTTGCCGGTCAGGTTGTCCATGGGTATGTCGTCACGGAACTCATCACGCGTCGGACCAGTCCAGTTCTTGAAGATTGAATCGACCGGGCGGGGCATAGGAATCTTGAAGGGAATCTCCATGTCCGGATATTTTATGGCATATAATCCTCTTACGAGATATTTGGGCTCGCCATTGCGCACCCTGGTCATATCGAGCGGGTCGGACATCACAAGGCGGGCATAAGGGTCGTAATAGGGCAGGGAGGCGGCTCCGAATGCGTTTAGGTAGGAACTGCTGCTTTCGATGGAGAATACCTCATCCATGAATTTCATGAAGTCTATATGGGTGGCGTCAATGCGGTATCTCTCGAACAATGCGCTTTGGTCCACAGGATTTTTCAGAACCAGCGAGGGCTCAAGGAATGTGTAGCGTCTGACAAAGCCGTCGTATGTCCATTCTGGGGTTATCAGCTTGTCCATGCCTCCGAAAATCAGGTCGGCACTCTCACCCACTATCATCAAATCTACACCATCCTTCTTGGCAAGGATGGCGGCTTTGTATATCTGGGGCTCTATGCTGTGGACTGGTGCCCATTTTTGTGACATCACTATGGGCGTGTACTTCTGGTAGTCCTCGAAGGTAATCTCAATAAGATGGTGCTGAAGCCCTAATCGCGAGCAGTAGTTCTTTGCGCGCTCTATGTCTGAGTCAAATACACCTGTGTCGGATGTGAAGGTGTATGCGTGGCTGCCAGGCTTGAGATAGGCGGCAAGATTGGCACTGTCCATGCCACCCGACAGCAGAATACCGATATTGTCATATTTCTCGTAGAGAGAGTCAAACTGCTTCTGGATCTCCCTGGCGATATCCTCAGAGGTCTTTACCGGAATACGCTCGTTTTCAGGTATTGGCTGGTAGTTGGAGTGACGGAAGCCTTTGAAAAAGTCCATGCCGTCTTTCCAGATATATCTGAAAGCTATATATGAACTTAGGCAGAAGTCCTTGTCGGCTACGGAATTTTGTGTTTTTGGAGTGTTCATGAGCTTTTTATCTTAAGTCGTTCAAGTCATGTTTGCGCACGGTGTGGAGTGCCTCGTTGATTTTGGTCGATGATGTGCCTCTCGTATAAGGGAAATACACTATTTTTATACCTTCCTTGGCAAAGTCTTTTTCATATTGGTTCCACTTTTCTGTGCCATACCAGTCGTCACCGACAAAAAGAATCTGTGCTCCGAGTTTCTTGCATGCCGACAGCTTGTCCATGTCGTATTGGGGAACAGCGGCGTCAACATATTTGCAACTGCGCACAATCTCAATCCTGTCTTCAAAAGGAATCATGGCTTGCTTGCCTTTGTAGGACACCAACTCGTCAATCGTCACACCGACAATCAGCTTGTCGCACATCCCTTTCGCATTTTTGAGAAGGTTCAGATGACCGATATGAAAAAGGTCATATACTCCGGTTGTATAACCTATTACCATCGTTTTGTTCTTTTTAATTTTGTTCTGAAAAAAATGGAGCACGCAACGTGCTATAAAAAGAAACAGTCCCGTACAACCTACAATAGTAAGCTACGTCAACGTAACCTTCCAGTTGCAAAGGACTTATACTTAGTGCAAAATTAATACTTTCTCGTGAATCAGCAAAATTTTTTTTCTACAAATATGAAATATACCAGATAAAACCTCAATATATAGCATACATGATAATTTGCCCGATATGGATGATATAAAGATTTTTGTAAAATCCTTTTGCGTTTAAAAAGGTTTTATGTAAATTTGCGGTCAATGTCAAATGTTGAGTTTGCATGAATTTTTGTGCACATACACTACAGGATAGAACAATGTCTCAGGAGATAGATAAAGGAGAAGGGAAACGAAGACCTGTTGACCCCATGCGGCACCATAGTGAAAATGGATGGGATTACAAAGGTCGTGCTATTTATCACTTCACTTTGCCTGTGGAGGGACGCTTTCCCCTTTTTGGAACACTCGAGGGCGAGAGTGCGGAGACAGCTTTTGTCAGGCTCAACTCTTATGGGAGGCATGTGTGTCAGATGCTTGGCGGACTGGCTCAGTTCTATAAAGAGAAAGGCTATGCCCTGAAAGTTCTGGCGCAGATGGTTATGCCCGACCATGTTCATCTTGTCATCCAGGTGCTGGAGCCGCTTCCGAAAAGCATAGGCACTGTGGTTAGAGGATTCAAGAGTGGATGCACAAAGCTTTACAAGGAGCATTTCTTTAACAGCGGAGAAAACTCCGCTGAAATGCACTCGGCCCCTCAATCCTCCCCCATCGATCTTTGCCCAAGCGCCTCCCCCGATCTTGGTTCAAGCGCTCTCGCCGATCTTGATCCAATCGCTCCCGCCGATCTTGGTTCAATCGCCCCCGTGCAGTTCTCCCGCATTTTAAGT
The DNA here is from genome assembly GCA_045603885.1 of Bacteroidaceae bacterium. Lineage (GTDB taxonomy): Bacteria > Bacteroidota > Bacteroidia > Bacteroidales > Bacteroidaceae > UBA3839. The sequence continues at coordinate 13,572 of JAZUMZ010000182.1, forward strand.
CGGAGGC
>JAZUMZ010000183.1:0-2003 GCA_045603885.1 Bacteroidaceae bacterium
CTAATTTCCTCTATTCTTTCTTATATTGGTCTTGTAGTAGTTCCTCAAATTGGTCTGACTTTATGTAGCCAATCGCTCTCTTCCTGACTTCGTCAATGCGACACCCGTTTTTCAGAGTAGGCTCAAATCTTCTTCGAAAAGGGGTTGTATAGCCCTGTGACTATCGGTCAAGAACATGGTTCTGGTATAGAAACTCCTGCTATTGGGCATATGTACCCTAAGCGTTGCGATTGTCTTTGCAATATCCAGCACCTTGTCAACACTCAGTTTGATACCCATTGCTGCAATGATGCGCTCCAGTTCCTTGTACACCTTGTAGGCAACAAAGCAGATACACACATGTGCCTCTATCCTACGCTCTGTAAAGTGGAACATGGGACGCATGTCCAAAGTCCCTTTTCCTACCCTGAAAGCTCGTTCGACCACCCAAAGCCCTTTGTATTCATCGACAGCCTCCCCAGGCGTGAGGTCGGTGTTTGTCACATAGCCCTTCAGCCCGTCCCACTTGCTGTCCTCATCGATCTTTTCCTGGCTGATTGTCACTTCCACATCCTTGCTGATCTCGAGGAACTTGTTATAGCCACGTCTGTTCACTTGATTCTTGGTCAGCTTTCCGCTCTTGTATGCCTTCTGTAGCCTCTCCACTCCGCGTTCCCTGTTGTACGCATCCTTCTTGGCTCGCTTGTCCGAGTATCACACAATGAGCCGCTCGCCGTTCTCCCGCTTGTACTCGAAGAATTCACCGTTCTTCTTCTCCCATGCAAGAATCTTCTCCTTAATGTTGTTTTTCTCGCTCTTTATCCTCGCACCAATCACATATTTATATTTGGCATCCCTCAGTAGCTTCACATTCTCTGCGTTCATTAGTCCGGAGTCGGCCACGATGACAAAGTCATCACCGAGGTTGTAACGTTGCTTGAAGTCGTCAACCATCGGTATCATGGTGTAGCCCTCGTATTGGCTGCCGTTGTAGAGAGAATAGGACAGCGGATAGCCGCCTCTGCTCACAAGAAGCCCGAGTACGACCTGTGACTCTGCCGTCTTTCCATCTTTCGAAAAGCCTGGTTCCCTAAGCACATCCGTCTTGGAGGTCTCAAAGTAGAGGGTGCTTACGTCGTAGAACATCAGCCCAATCTTGCCTCCGAGAATCTTGCGGGTGTGCTCCACGCTAATCTGCTGCGCCAATTCCTTCTGCGTATTGTAGAGCTTGTCCATGTATCGGTAGATATGGTTGAGATCCACGTCCTCGTCATAGTACGACTTCAAATAGGAAACTGTGGCGAGCTTGCTCCGAGGCTGTGAGACTCTGGCAATCACCAAATGGCGGAGAATCTCGTCAGGTATCTGGTTGAAGCCGACACAGTCATATATGCGCCCCAGCAACAACTGAGTGACGTTGATGATGATAGCATCCATATTATCAAGAACACGAGCGGTCTCCTCCTGTTCCTTTCCGCAAGCGTCGTCGAAGTCCAGCTCTTGCTGGCCACCATGTTTGCGAATCCAGTCATGCGCCTTCAAAAGCAGCGAATCGGCCTCCGCATCCGTTTCAACTGTACCCATATTGTGGACATAACTCGTCTTGCCATGCGACTTGCTCACCACGACAACGCTAATCGTGCCAGAGCGGTTGGGTTTCTTCCTTGCATACATGGCGCAAAGGTAGTGATTTTTCTGCTTGCGACACCCTAAGACACCCAATTATTTTTATAACTGACTGATTTTCAATACGTGCTATTTGATGGCGCGAAAAGTGATGAAGTCAGGTCTACGGACAAATGGCCTATCTGCTGTTCGCCCCTCAATGCGTAACGTCATGTCCATATATTGTTGCTCCCAATGCCGCAATTTACATAGTACGGCGTTGTGACATGTATTATAATGTCAGAATTAGGGGAAATTCCCCCAAGATTTCCCCTAATTTCCTCTATTCTTTCTTATATTGGTCTTGTAGTAGTTCCTCAAATTGGTCTGACTTTATGTAGCCAATCGCTCTCTTCCTG
>JAZUMZ010000184.1:0-6906 GCA_045603885.1 Bacteroidaceae bacterium
CCTGACATAGGGTGTCAGCAGGCGGTCAACATCATATTGCATAAGGGTCTTGAAATTCAGCTCCATGGCTGTCTTCATCGGTCCGTCGAGCAGAGTCACCTGCCCAAGGTTGAAGTGCTTGGGGTAGAGCTCGCTCTGTGCCTGCGAGGTGGTCGTGACAATGACCAGCGATAATAAAGTCAGAACAAATTTTTTCATATGCTGTTTTAGTTAGTTTATGAAAGTGTGGAAAGAATGGGCAGGGAGGGTCATGTTCAGGTGCTTGTCGGCCAGCTTGACCGTGGCGGTGCGCTGTTCGTCGGTCTGGTTGCCTGCAATGACCACATATTTGTTGTCGGGGCGTTGGAACACAATGACCGGCATTCCGCCAGTCTTCTCACGTGATACATAGCCTTGAACGCGGCTGCCTGGGGTCACCAGGTTGGAGAAATGCTTCACTGCATAGAACTCTGGTGTATATCGGTAGGTGAGATCAGCTGACTTCACTTGTATCAACGCGTTTTGCTTCCATCCCCACGGGCTTCTGCCCTGGTCGCAGAGGATGAAGTTCCAGATGAAATATTCATCGCATCCACGTCCTATGTAGTCGCAGAGCAAGTGGAATGTGTGTTCTCCGGCTCTCCAGTTCATCTGTCCGTTGCCGCACTCGCTCTCTGATGAGACGAGGTGCAGGTCAGGATAGAGTCTGCGCATGTCGTCGAGGTTCTCACGTCCTTCCCACTGGAATCCGAGACCTTCAATGCAGTCCTTCGTGCCATCCACGATTTTCTGCACATAGTCGCCACGGTTGGTGTTGAACGTGCCGAGATAGAGTTTTACCTCAGGGTGCTTCTCTTTAAGCGTAGGTGCAAGATACTCCTTGTTGAACTTTATTGTTCCCTCCGCAGTCCAGGCACAGCCCGGATAGGGGGTGTAGGAGTAGGCCTCGTTCTGGTACATCACCATGTCGATTGGGATATTCTCACTGGCATAGAGGTCGATAAACTTGCAGAACATGTTGGCATAGCTCTGAAGGTATCGCGGGTCTTGGATCATATAGTTCTGAGATGCCAGCTTGCGTGGAAACTTGCCTTTGCGCTCTCCGAGGAACTGCATCTCGTCGGGGTCAGGCTGTCCGCCGTCGTCAAACAGGAGATAATCCTTCTCCTTTGCCATGGTGTTCCACTGGCTGCTCGTCACTGGGTAGTCCTGATTGATTTTCATCCATGCCGGGGGTGACCACGGCGACACCCAGAATGTCATCTGAGGCTGGTATTTCTGTGCTTTCTTGATAAGCCGGATGACATTCGCCTTGTCGTGTTCGATGTTGAAATATTTCAGTGCGAAGTCACCGCTGACGGTGTCGCATGAGTACCATGCGCGGCTGTAGTCGTTGGCGTTCATAGTCAGTCGTCCGCGTGTGAACCGCAGGTCGCCATCGGGGGCAAAAAGCCGCTGCATCAACTCCTCCTGCTGTCCGGGCTGTAGAAGCTCCAGGGCGTCGAGGTCAAGCTCGTTGAAGCAGGTGCCCCAAGCCTTGAACACATGTCCCTGCTCGTTGCCGGTGATAGTTAGTACTGGCTCAACCGCCGCTTTCTTGCTGAGCGTTGACTTGCTGTCTTGCCACTCGTTTCCCTCGGTGGTCGTATAATGCGTAAAAGTCTGTGCCGTCGCACCCAGGCAGACGGCCAGACTTATTGATAATAATGTTTTTTTTATCATATTTATATAACGTACAGAGGCTTACTTTATTATGTATTTTTTGCCACCACTTATATAGATGTTGTTGTTGGATTTGTTTACCACAGGTCGGCCGCTCAGGTCGTAGGTGGTGTTGTCGGATGAGTTGTCGCTACCTACAATTTCCTCAATGTTTAATGGACATTTTAATGTGAATAAGCCTGTTTCACCGTGAAAAGACTCGAAAGTCCATGCAAATGATTCGTCTGTTGCATCAGTCCATACAAAGTATCCACTATATTCACCTGTTGGGTGAAATTATAAAAAATCCTGTCACCTTGGTTGATGACAGGATTGGAATTCAAATCTGATATGTCAATTATTTGTGGACCACGAGCACAAAACCGCCTCGGGGCTGACATTTGACATTGATTTTCTGTTTTGCCTTGACACTTAGTGCCTTGTGACTTATCTGCCGTGGGTCAGTGTCATCGCAGAAGAGAGAGCCTTGTATTGAGAGCCGTATGCCCAGGCGACGCAAGTCAAATGAGAATGTCCGCTCCTGGTCTGTGCCGTTCAACCCCGCAATATACCAGATGTCGCCTTTGTGACGCGCAAGGATGATATGGTCGCCGGGATAGCCGGAGATAAGACGGGTGTCGTCCCATGAGACTGGTACCTGACTCAGGAAAGACCTCACCTCGTCGTTCTGGGTGAGATATCCCTCAGGACGGTCGGCCATGTGCTGGATGCCGTTCTCAAACACAATGCTGAGAGCCAGCTCGTGGGTGTTGGTGGTGGTATGCGGATGCTGGGAGTCGGTGAATGTGACGGGAGTGTAGTCCATAGGTCCCACAACATTCCGGGTGAATGGAAATACTGTGTTCCACTCTGCTCCATGTATTGTCATCAGCCCGCCGTTGTTGTATTGCTCGGCTCCGAATATGGCTTCCATCGACATCAGGTGGGGGTAGGTGCGGCTCCAGCCTCGGGGGAGGGTACATCCGTGGAAGTTGATCATCATATGCGCATCAGCCGCATCCTCCAGGATGTCAATATAATAGTTCATCATCTGTTGCTTGTCGCTCTCGAAGAAGTCAATCTTGATTCCAACCACTCCAAGGCCACGCAGCCACTCAAACTCACGGACGCGTGACTCGTGGGTAAGCAGCCGGTCACGCGGTCCGCCGGGCACCCCGTTGTGAGGACCGCCGCTGTTGTACCAAAGCCACACTTTTACCTCCTTTTCACGGGCGTAAGCCAATGCGTCTTCCAGTTTACCGCCGTTGCCCATTACGTCCCACTCCCAGTCTATGAGCACATACTCCCAGCCCATCTGCTTGGCCAGGTCGATAAAGCTGCACACCAGCTTATAGTCTTTCGAGCCGCGGTTATGTGACCAATAGACCCATGCGGCGCGACCGGGCTTGACCCACGACCAGTCGGTGCCTGATGCTGGACGGCTGACATCATCAACCAGTGTGGATTCTGCAATGTCAGCAAGGGAACCTGCTATCACCACACGCCAGGGCGACTGCCACCGGCCTTTGACCACCGGTCGCACGGCGCCAACGCCGCATCCGTCGCTCTCTGCCGGGAAAGTCAGCTTATAGGTGTCGGCCTGTCTCTCGTTACTCAGCTTGGTGGCGCAGTATCCGCGATCCATTCCTGCCTCTGTAATCAGTGCCCAGCTGTCACCTTGACACAGCAGGGCGGGGTAGCCCCACTGACCCTTTTCAAAACCGCTTGTCTGTAAGGGGAAAGGATTCTCGTAGCAAGGGGTGAAATGTTGAAGCCACCGCAGGGTGTTGTCGCCAAGCTTATAGGCTGTCAACTCCTCTGTCACCTCTACTGAGTCGCCTTTCAAGTCACGCTCATAGCGGAAAGCTATGCCATCGTTATATGCCCTGACGGTCAAGAGCAGCTGATATTCGCCTGTGCGGTCGGTGAATGTGTATGTAGCTTCTCTCGCCTTATTGTGGGGATGGCTCCGTTTGCCGTGGATGGCGGAATAGTCGGTGACCACGGTGGTTGCCTTTGACACTGATTTGAGCTTCATGCTACGGTCAAACTCAACATCCGCAAAACATATACCAAGGTCTGCCTGCTGTATGACAGCCACGCCCCCGCTTTTCATTCTCAAAGAATAGCCGCTTTGAGGGTCATGTCGAAGTGTGGCGGAATGTTTTCCGTTGGGGGAGGTTATGGTTTGTGCGCATAGTCCTGCTGCCATAGCGAGCATAACAAGGAGGACTTTAGGTCTGTATGTTTTCATTTTTTTTAAGTGTTATTCGTATAAATAGAACATTCTCTCCATCATCTGCCACTTGCCCGCGGAGGTGCTGCCTTCAGGACAGTCCTGGAATATGGCAACATAGTCCTCCCACTCCTGTTGGCGGGGCAGGGTGGACAGACGGGTCATGGCACTGTCCCAGTCGAAGTCGAGCGGTGTTTCTACAATCATAAAGAGGCGGTTGCCCAGGATGTAAATCTCCATTTCCAGAATTCCCACCTGGCGGATGCCCTCACGTATCTCAGGCCAAGAGTTGTAACGGTTGTGTGCTTCCACATAGCGGGCTATCAACTCAGGATCGTCCTTCAGATCGAGTGTCTGGCAGTATCGCTTTACGGGCTGCCCGAATTCTTTTTGTCTGTATCCTTCCATTTTTACGTGTGTTTTCAGTTTACGACTTTGTGTCCTCTCCATCCATAGTATGCGCAGAAAGCAAAGCAGATGAGAGGTATGAAATATGCCAGCTGATAGGCTGTAGTGCTGGAATGCATGAAATATGCGGTGAGCTGGGGCAGGCATGCGTTGCCCACGATGGCCATGACGAGGAATGCTGAGCCACTCTTCGTCTGGCTCCCTAAGTCTGTGAGTGCCAGTGAGAACTGGGTGGGGTACATGATGGACATGAAGAACGACACGGCAAGCATGGCGTACAGTCCCACCATGCCTCCAAAGGTCATGATGACTACACACAGCACCATATTGACTACGGCATATACTGTCAGCATGTTCTGAGGGCGGAAACGTCCCATGAGAAGCGTGCCTATCCAGCGCCCGGCAAGGAATGCGAGCATATATAAGCCGAAGAAGGTAGTGGCTGTGGTCTCCTCCAGCCCCACGTAGGTGCAGCAATACACCAGAAACAGGCTGTTGATGGCTGTCTGGCCACCGTTGTAGAAGAACTGGGCAATGACACCCCATCGCAGGTGACGACGGCGCAACACATTGAAATCTATAAGTTTGGTGGATGCGGAAGGGGAGTTCTCTTCCTGTATCTTAGGCAGTCTCACAAAAATAAACAGCAAGGCAAAACCTATGAGTACTAAGGCAAGTGTTATATATACGATGGAGTCGGCTGGCAGTCCTCCCTCCTCGGTTGGCTGGCTGGTGGTCAGTACGGCCTTACTGAGAAACATGGCAGAGACAAAGGCTCCGAGACCGTTGAACGACTGTGCCAGGTTGAGCCGACGGGGGGCAGTCTGTGAGTCGCCCAGCACTGTGACGTAGGGGTTGGCGGCTGTCTCAAGGAAACACATGCCAGTGGCTATGATAAAGAACACACAGAGATAGAACCAGTATCGTTGTATTGCCGCGGCGGGGAAGAACAGCAGTCCTCCAAAGGCGGCGAGCAGAAGCCCGAATACGATGCCCGACTTGTAGCTGTACTTCTTCATGTACATGGCTATAGGAATGGGGCATATGAAATATGCCAACCAATATGCCGACTCGGTGAAAGAAGCCTCAAATGTGTTCAGGTCGCAGGTTTTCATCAACTGGCGTATCATCGTAGGCAATAAGTTGCTGCTGATAGCCCAAAGGAAGAAGAGGCAGAAAACGAGCGACAGTGCGATGGTATTCTTTTTCATAATGTCATCGTTTAGAACTTGACTAAAATTCGGAATACTTTACCAGGGTTGACAGCCCACTCCTGCATGGCAGACGGAGCATCCTCGGGGGTCACTTCCCGGCTGATCAGCTTGTCAACAGGACAGGTTCCACGCTCAAGATAGTGGATTACGGCGCGGAAGTCGCTGGGCTGGGCGTTGCGGGAGCCCCGGATATCGAGTTCCTTCTGAACAAAGTATTTGGTTTGGAAAGAAACCTCGGTCTTGGCGTAGCCGATACAGATGACACGCCCCGTGAAAGTCACCTCATCGACCGCCATCTGGTAAGTCTGGCTGCTGCCAACAGCCTCGATGACTACATCAGGCCCGAAGCCGCTGGTCATCTCGCGCAGCCGGCCGTGGACATCCTCAGTGCGTGTGTTTATGGTATAGCTGGCACCAATCTGGCGGGCAAGTGCCAGCTTCTCGTCGTCGATGTCGGCTGCCACGACGGTGGCACCACGCTGTGCGGAGCGGACAACCGCTCCCATTCCTACCATGCCGCAACCTATAACCAGCACTACGTCTATGTCGGTGACCTGGGCGCGGCTTACGGCGTGGAACCCCACACTCATAGGCTCGATGAGCGCACAGGTGCGGGGAGTGAGCAGTCCGGCGGGTATTACCTTCTCCCAAGGCAGGCATATGCGCTCGCACATGGCTCCCCACCGCTGCACACCCAGGGTCTCGTTGTGCTCACAGGCGTTTACACGTCCGTTGCGGCATGAGGCACATTTTCCGCAGTTGGTGTAAGGGTTGCACGTGACCACCATGCCGGGCTTAAGACCTTCAGGCACGTCGGAGCCCACTTTCTCTATGACGGCTCCCACCTCGTGGCCGGGCACCACGGGCATACGCACCATGGGGTTCTTACCCAGATAGGTGCTCAAGTCGGAACCGCAGAATCCTACATACTCAAGGCGCAACTGAACCTCGTCGCTCCTCATTTCCATCTCGGGAATATCTACGATTCCCATTTGCCTCTCGGCACTTATTTGTATGGCTTTCACCTTGTTTTTATTTTAGATATTAATGATTGTTGTCTATTCGCTCATATTCTTGATGTAAGGGAGCCCAGGAAGTTTCTTGAAGCCATAGAAACGACGGGCGTTCTCGCCAAGGAACAGACGTTTCTCATCATCGCTGAGCTCAGAAGACTTTATGATAAAGTCGTAGAAGTCGGATCGTAGCCATGTCGTTCTGTGAGCAAGGAGTTGTAGCTAAGTGTTGTCTTCCTAAGCCCGCTTGGCCTCCGACTTGGAAGTTTCTTGAAGCCATAGAAACGACGGGCGTTCTCGCCAAGGAACAGACGTTTCTCATCATCGCTGAGCTCAGAAGACTTTATGATAAAGT
>JAZUMZ010000185.1:0-11474 GCA_045603885.1 Bacteroidaceae bacterium
TCACAGAACGACATGGCTACGACCCGACTTTCGGCGCCGGTCCCGGCGACCCTGAGCTGATCAGCATCAGGGGCAGGAGACTGCTGGAGCAGGCCGACCTCATCCTGTATGCAGGCAGTCTGGTGCCGAGAGAACTGACTCTGTGCGCAAAGCCGGATGCTGTGGTGCGCTCATCAGCAACTATGACATTAGAGGAGCAGTGCCAACTGATGAAAAGCCACTACGACCGGGGTCAGCTTATTGTCAGGCTGCACACCGGCGACCCTTGCATTTTCGGAGCAATCCAGGAGCAAATGGCCTTTTTCGACGCCAACAACATGAGTTATCATATCACTCCCGGAATATCCTCATTCCTCGCTGCCGCCGCCGAACTCAGAAGCCAGTTCACCATACCGGAGCGCTGTCAGACTATCATACTCACACGAGGAGAGGGGCGCACGCCCATGCCGGAGAGAGAGAAACTACACCTGTTGGCAAAAAGCCGGAGCACAATGTGCATTTTCCTCAGCGCCGCTATAGCAGACGAGGTTCAGAAAGAGTTGCTCACCGAATATCCTGAAGACACACCGGTAGCGGTGTGCTACCACCTGACTTGGCGCGACCAGCGCATCTACCGGGGAACGCTCAAGAACCACGCACACATCGTGCGTGAGCACAACCTCACACTCACCACCATGCTTGTGGTGGGAGAGGCAATTGACAACCGCAAGGGGCTGTCGGAGCTGTATTCTAAGGACTTCACACATCTTTTCAGAAAATCCGAGAACTCATGATTCTAATTCTTGGAGGAACGACAGAAGGCCGCAAGGCCGCCACTACCCTCGACCAGGCCGGCAACCGCTTCTACTACTCCACCCTGCGCGGTGAGCAGCAGATCTCACTGCACAACGGGGTAGTTGTAAGCGGCGCCATGGACACAGCAGAGATGAAGGACTTCTGCAAGAGTCATGACATCCGCCTGATTGTGGATGCCGCCCATCCGTTTGCATCCAATCTCCACTCCACGGTGGCTGACTCAGCCTGTCATCTGAGCCTTCCTGTGGTGAGGTTCGAGCGGATTTTCCCTCCAAGAGACACATCTGTCACATGGATAGACACCTATGACGACCTTCCGATGATAAAAGGGACACTTCTCGCCGCCACCGGAGTCAACTCCATCTCCAAGCTAAAGAAACATGAATCTGAGAGCTTGAGAATATTATACAGGATTCTCAACCGCGAGACATCGTTAAATGAGGCAGGCAAACAAGAGATAAGCCCTGAGAACATCCTCTTCTATGAGGATGGACAGGATGAGAAGAGAGTGCTTGAGGAACTCCGCCCCGACGCTATCCTGATAAAGGAAAGTGGCGAGAGTGGAGGATTCATTAAAAAGGTTGAAGCAGCAAAAAAAGTCGGAATTCAGGTGATTGCGTTAAAACGTCCATCGATACCAACCTCGTTCAAAGTGGTGAACGGAGAACACGGACTCAGACGCATGGTAGAAAGGCTGCTTCCCGACTTCTATCCGCTCAAAAGCGGGCTTACCACCGGCACGTGCGCCACAGCCGCGGCCGTGGCACAGGCAACTCGACTGATGCTTGGCAGAGAGCCCGACGAGGTAGGTGTCAAGCTACCCAACGGTGAGACAATCTCAGTTAACGTGGGTTATGCCGACGGATATGCCTTTGTTGTCAAAGACAGTGGCGATGACCCTGACATCACCGACGGATTGGAAATACAGGCCACAGTGGAACCGTGGAACCGGTTTGAGATTTGCGGTGGAGCGGGAGTAGGAACCATCACGGTGGAGGGTTTCGACTCTCCTCCCGGAAGTCCTGCCATAAACGCCGGACCGAGAAAGATGATAGAGGAAAACCTGAGACAATTCTGCAAGCCTCTGAAAGTCACCATATCCGTGCCCGACGGTGAGAGAATCGCCTCGAAGACATTCAACCCCCGGCTTGGAATTACCGGAGGAATCTCCATCATAGGTGTTTCGGGCATCATACATCCCTACTCTGAAGAAGCGTTTATCGAAAGCATCCACAAATGTGTGGAGGTGGCCTCACGCAGCGGTGCTGACCGAATGGTCATCAACAGTGGCGCCAAGAGTGAGCGGTTCGTCAAGAGCCTCTACCCCACCCTGCCTCCCCAGGCATTCGTGGAATACGGCAACTATATCGGCGAAACCCTCCGTTTTGCCACATTGGAAGGAATACAATGTCTGACTTTGGGAGTGATGATGGGCAAAGCAGTGAAACTGGCTGCCGGCAACCTCGACACCCACAGCCGCCGCACCACCATGGACCGCGGTTTTGTCGCCCTTATGCTCCAAGAGGCTGGATGTCCTGAAGAGACCATCGAAGCGTCACACACCCTCAACCTGGCACGTGACCTCTGGGCGATTATTCCCTCTACTTATTTATCACCATTCTGCACAATTGTCAAGTCCCACTGCCTAGAAACATGCAGACCCATGTTCCCCACAGGAGAGCTCACCATCCTCCTCATCGACGAGGAGGGAAACATCCACTAAACATTGTTTTCCGTTCCAGACCAATTAAACTACCTCAGGTATTAGGGCGAAAATAGTCATAAACCCTAATGAACGATTTGGGTTAAAAAGAAGAAAAATAATCATAATAGCAGCATGGTTTTCAAAAAAAATGTAACTTTGCATATGAAAAGAATAAAAAAGAATAAAAGAAAGTAAAAGAATCAGAATATGAGAAATTTGATTGTAATTGCCGCTGCGGTTCTGGCGACAGCACTATGTCTGTCATGCGGCGGACAGAATAAAAGTGGAGAAAAGAAACCTGAAGTCGATTCAGAGGTGATGAAGCCTGAATACGCCAAAGGCTTCACAATCCAGACCCTCGACAACGGAGTCAGGCTTGTGGAGGTTGGCGACCCCCAGAACGTACTGCGCGAGGGTGATGACGACGAGGACTACGACATGCCCGTCAGCTATCGTTTCGCACTCGTGGACAAGGGGAGCACAGAAAAGACCCCTGAGGGATATGAGCGGGTGGAGGTGCCTATCACCTCGACAATCACCATGACATCGCTACAACTCTCCAACTTCACAGCCCTCAACGCACATGACATTATCAAAGGTATCACAGGCACAAAAAACCTTTTCGACCAAGACATAAAAGAGCGGGTTGAGAAAGGCGAGATTGTAAAGATCGGAATGGAGGGCGACTTCGACACAGAGCTCGTGCTTGCCGCCAACCCCGACATCATATTCATCTCTCCGTTCAAACGAGGTGGCTACGACGCAATCAAAGAGACAGGAATCACGCTTGTGCCACATCTGGGCTATAAGGAGCTCACTCCGCTCGGCCAAGCCGAATGGATAAAGTTTGTCGCACTCTTTATTAGCAAGGAGAAAGAAGCTGAGACCGTTTTCAACGGAATTAAAGAGCGCTATAACAGCCTGAAGAGCAAGACTGAGACTGTTGAGCACCGCCCTACAGTCTTCAGCGGTGAGATGCATGGCGGCAACTGGTATGCCGTAGGCGGCAGGAACCACCTGGCACAGCTCTTCATCGACGCGGGAGCAGAATACGTGATAAAAAACGACAACAGCGGAGGCGTAAATATGGAATTTGAGGAAATCTACGAAAAAGCCTCTGATGCCGACTACTGGCGCATCCTCAACAGCTATGAGGGAGAGTTCTCCTATGACGCATTGAAAGACTCTGAGCCTCGCAACGAGCTTTTCAAGGCCTTCAAAGACCATAAAGTCATCTACTGCAACATGAAGCAGACTCCCTATTATGAGATTGCCCCCGTGCAGCCAGACGTGCTGCTTGCCGACCTTACCGCCATATTCCACCCCGAACTGGTTGACACCACCTATACTCCCACTTTCTACAGATTGCTGAAATGAAAAGCCTTAAATTCACCATAATCGTTATTGTAATCGCTGTCTTTTCCGTGCTCAACCTGCTGCTCGGCTCTGTGAGCATACCAGTGGACAACATCTTGCAGATACTTACCGGAGGCGACGGCGGCAACGAGGTGTGGCGCAACATCATCATAAGCTCCCGTCTGCCACAGACGCTCACAGCTATAGTGGCCGGCGCCGGTCTTGCTGTCAGCGGACTTCAGATGCAGACAGTGTTCCGCAATCCGCTCGCCGGCCCCTCGGTTCTCGGCATATCCAACGGTGCAAGTCTCGGAGTGGCATTCGTGGTCTTGCTCTCCGGCTCTATTGGCGGTACAGCCTTGAGCAGGATGGGTTATATAGGTACCGCCGCCATGACCGCCGCGGCGATTTTCGGCTCTCTCGCTGTAATGGGTCTGATTTTATATGTGTCACAAAAAGTAAAGGGCAACGTCACCCTGCTTATAATCGGAGTGATGGTTGGTTATCTTGCCAATGCCATCATAGGCGTGCTCAAGTTCTTCAGTGCCGAGGAAGACATCAGGGCGTTCGTGGTATGGGGGTTCGGCTCTTTCGCCCGCGTCTCAGGCGACCAGATGCTGCTGTTTGTGACCATCATGGCTGTGTTGCTGCCTTTGTCCACCCTTTTGTGCAAGCAGATGAATATCCTGCTCATGGGAGACGAATACGCATCCAACCTTGGTTTGAACCTCCGGCGTGCCCGATCTCTGGTTATAGTATGCTCTGGCGTGCTTGTTGCCATCGTGACGGCATACTGCGGTCCCATCATGTTCATCGGTTTTGCAGTTCCCCACCTGTGCAGAGTGATATTCCGAACTACAGACCACCGCACTCTCATGCCTGCATCGATGGCAACCGGAGCCGCTCTCGCTCTCTTGTGCAACCTCATAGCCCGAATGCCCGGATTTGAGGGTGCGCTGCCTGTTAATTCAGTTACAGCATTGATTGGAGCGCCTGTCATCGCTTACGTGCTCTTCCGCCGCAACCAGAAAATTGTTATGTAATTGCAACTGATTATAAATGAAAACAAAAGCATATATACGTCTTCTGCGCATAAGCCAATGGACAAAAAACGTGTTTGTTCTGCTTCCAATGTTTTTTGGAGGTAAGATCGGCGACCCGGGTATTTATATTCACTCCCTTTTTGCGTTTTTGGCTTTCTGCTTTTGCGCCAGCGGCATCTACTGCCTTAACGATATAGTAGATATGGAGGCCGACCGTCTTCATCCTGCAAAGAGACAGAGGCCCGTGGCCAGCGGGGATGTAAGCAAAAAAGGGGCATATATCTGCATGGCTGTATGCCTGATGCTGTCATTCTCCCTGACGGCTCTCGCCTTTCATGACTCAACGGAGAGTATGATATATGTGATGGGGGTGCTGGCTGTATATATTATTATGAATGTAGCCTACAGCCTGTGGCTTAAGCATATCTCCGTGATTGACGTGTTCGTCATCGCCACAGGCTTTGTCCTGCGCGTCGTAACCGGCGGACTGGCTACAGGCGTGATTCTGTCTCACTGGATTGTGCTGATGACCTTCCTGCTCGCCCTGTTCCTGGCTTTCGCCAAACGTCGCAACGACTACTTCTTGCAGGAATCGGGCGGTCCCGACATACGTAAAAGCCTGAAGGGATACAGCAGCCAGTTTCTCGACCAGATGACAGTTATGACGGCGGGAATGACCATCGTCTGCTATATTCTATACACGGTATCTCCCGACGTTACCAGCCGTTTCCACAACAACCACGTTTACCTTACAACCGTGTTCGTCGTTGCTGGTATCGTCCGTTATCTTCAGCTGACAATTGTGCTCAACAAAAGCGGCAGCCCCACACAAGTGCTGCTTAAAGACCGGTTCACCCACATTGTTGTCTTAGGGTGGATTCTGTCATTCGCAGTGATTATATATGCGTCGTGACGGGTGTTCCAAGCGCCCCCATCTGGCTGACAGGCCGGATAGTTAAGACGGTGCCGGAAGGCGTTCCACGTGGAATCACGAACTTGTTGTCCTTAGAAAACTCTTTTATGCAGTTGTCCATATAAACCACAAATCCGCATGCGGAGGGGCATTCGCCCCAAGTCAACTTATGTCCTTTGACCGCAAGGTTATCTACAGTCAAAGGTTTCGTGACCTCATCCAAGTTCCAATGAGGGAAGACCACATTGAGAGCGTATGCCCTGGATTCCTCGAAACTGAGCTCCGGCGAATAGTCCACTGCGACGTCTCGCTTGTCGAGTGTCTGGAACACGGTGCGCCGTTTCGACATATCAACCGGCTCATATTCACCGCTGTCGGTAAGAGCTTTACTTTCAAACTCCGCAAACAGCTTGGGTATCATGCCGTGCATATTCTCCCAGCCGATGGGCTGTGGCGGGTTGTCGAACAAACATGACACATATACAGCGCGTGGTGAGAATTTCCATGGTCTTCCCAAAAAGCACTTCACACGGTGGTCGTCCACGCTATATACATGGCACCGGTTGAACACGAACCCATAATCCAGGCTGTCGGCTGTTGCAGGCGCCGCGATAATGTCGCTCTTCTCCCAGTTGTCACGCTCCACCAGTCCTATACCGCATCGGTCGAAATAAATAGTTCCTCCTCCACATATAAAGTCCACGGTTCCACGTATGTCGCATTGCTTGAGGTAGGTCTCCCCTCCGTCGTTGGTCCAGTAGGTGTCCTGCGTGCTGTTCAGCCTCACGTTCACGAGAATGTTATTTCGGCAGAACCGCTCATGGAGCGCCACCGCCCTTCCCGCCTTTGGGTTTGTATTGTTCTGAAGGTTGCAAAAGAGCTGAATGTCCTGTATATATGTATTGTCGCATCCTTTGAGAAAAAGTGTGCTAGTGATACTTATACCTTCATGCTGAGGTCGGTTCTCTATAATCGTGCTGTCCATCCCCTCGCCTATGATCGATGTGTTCGAAGCGGTCAAAGTGGTTATGGGGCTTGGAAACCGTACGTCCACTCCGTTTTCGGTGGTACGAAGGGTATCGCCGTCACCCTCCACTACATAATGGCCTTTACGCACAAAAATCTTGAAACGCACATTCTTGTCAAGCCTCGTGTTGGCAGCCTCAATGGCATCGGAGAAAGTTCCGTCATCAGGCACTACGAAATCGAAAACGGTTTTCTGAGCATAGGCTTGCAAAGATGACATCATTGCAAGGCAGATAATGTATCGGAATATAGGTCTCATAACAATCTGCTATTTCAGGAAGTCGTCGAAATACTGTGTGATTTTTCTATGCAGGTGCACACGGTCAGTACCCATCATGTTGTGTTCGTCGCCTGGATAAGTAAACAAATCCGGATATGTGTTGGCGTCGATACATGCCCTGATAAACGAGAGCGTGTGCTGAGGCACGCATATAGGGTCGTTACCTCCGTAGATGATCAGCAGGCGTCCTTTGAGGTTCTTCGCCTTGGGCAGCAGGCTGCAGTCACGATAGCCGTCTGGGTTCTTCTGAGGGGTCTCCATATACCGCTCTCCGTACATCACCTCATAGTATTTCCAGTCTATCACCGGTCCTCCTGCCACTCCCACCTTGAACACCTCGGGATAGGTGGTCATGAGGTTGGTGGTCATGAATCCTCCGAAACTCCATCCGTGGACACCGATACGGTCTGCATCGACATATGGCAGTGACTTGAGGAAGTCCACGCCCCTGATCTGGTCTTTCATCTCCTCGACCCCGAGATGCCGGAATGTGGCCTGCTCAAACTCCAGTCCCCTGTGCTCGCTTCCGCGGTTGTCGAGACAGAACATGACATATCCGTTCTGTGCCATCCATATATCCCATCCTCGAGCTCCGTAATGTCTTGTGGCATCGATATTGTGGGCGTGAGGTCCTCCATAGACATAAACCACAGCCGGATATTTCTTCTGAGGGTCGAAATCCGTAGGAAGAATCAGCCGGTAGTACACATCGGTCTTCCCGTCGGCAGCTTTGATTGTCCCCAGTTTTATCTCCGGCACCTTAAAGCGGTCCCACGGGTCCTGTGCGTCGCTGATAGTTGTACGAACTCCGTCGGCGGTCGAAACGATATCCTGCCTGCATGCCACCTCACCCTCAGGCATAGCCCACACATCCACCGCTGTCGTGCCGTCGTCGGACAGCTTTACATTGTGCCATCCTTCGCAATCACCCATCGCACGGCGGTTGCCTTTCATATCCACGGCATAGAGTGCACAGCCAATAGGGTCGGCCTCGTTGCTGGTGAACACAACAGTCTTCTGTTTTGAGTTGAAGCCAAGTACTGATATAACCTCAAACTGCCCGGATGTGAGTTGCCTATCCAGTTCCGCCTTTGTGCCCTTAAGGCGGTAAAGGTATATATGGTTATAACCGTCACGGCGTGTCTGATACACGAAGCGCGATGCATCCCACGGCAGGAACTCAATGGGATTGAGCGGCTCGAAATATTTGTCGTTGTCCTCAGTGAACAGCGTGCCGAGCAATTGTCCTGAAACCGCGTCGTAGGCATCAAGCTTGCCATGTTTTTGCGAGCGGTCGAGCTCAATAACGTATATAGTCTTAGAATCCGGACTCCATGCAATATTTGTGAAATAGCGGTCTGTGGGGTCGCCTGCGTTGAGGTATATGGTCTTCTGTGTCGCCACATCGTACACTCCCACATAGACCTTGTGGCTGGTCTCCCCTGCCATGGGATAGCGGTCGGGCGCGGGAAGTGCGCAACGTGTGCCGTAGGGGTTTTCCTCGCTCTTCTCTCCCGCCACATAGTCCAAGTTGAGGTTCACCTGGGGAAAGGGACTGACCATAGACTGGTCCATCTTGTAGAACGCCAGGCGTGATCCGTCCTTGCTCCAGAAGAGTCCGCCGTCGATACCGAACTCGTCACGGTGTACCGACTGCCCATATACCAGGTCTTTGGAGCCGTCATCCGTAAGCTGGCGTTTTCGGTTGCTCTCATCTGTGACGTAAAGGTTGTGGCCTTTGACATAAGCCAGCCTGCGCGACTGCTTGTTCCATGATGACGCCTGCGTCTCGCCTCCCAAATCCTGTGACCACACCACTTTTCCGGCTGTCCAGTCCACCAGTGCCTGACGGGTGTTGCTCTTAAGCAGCACCAAAGTCTGGTCCGGGTACGGAAACTCAGCGTAATAGAGATGGTTCACCTTCATATCCACCTCAGAAAGAGCCTGGTTTATTTGGTCTTTTGGAAAGAGCCGCGATCCAGAGCCACGTGGATCCTCTTTGTCCACCAGCCGGCACTCGTCCACATCCAGCTCTATGCATTTGTCACCCCACAAGGCGGTCTGCCTTCTTTGTGGGTATGAGCTCTGCCAGAATGACGAACCTCCGGGAATAAGGTCGTCGAGTGTGAAGAGTTTTTTCACCTTGGCGCGCACGCCGTTATTGTTGTCCTGTGCTGTCATAGTTATCGGCATAATTGCAGCAAAAAGCAAAAAAAAGAATTTTCGTGTGTTCATATTGCCATGTATTTTTTGCAAAATTAATGATTTTTTACGAAAAATCGCATAAATTGATGCATTTCAAAAAAATTTTATTAGATTTGCGTCTGATTTGAATCTTACGAGATAAATAACCCGACAACAACTAAAATTGTTTTATCATGAAGAAGTACTTAGCAGAATGTATCGGTACGTTCGTACTGACTTTCCTCGGTTGCGGAGCAGCCGTGAGTTTGAATTGCGGCGTTGACACCGCATCTGTTGTAGGCACCGCCATGGCATTCGGCCTTTCCGTAATTGCTATGGCTTATACCATCGGAGGCATCAGCGGTTGCCACATCAATCCCGCCATCACTCTCGGAGTGCTCGTCAGCGGAAAGATGAGCGCGAAAGACGCTGTAGGCTATTGGATAGGACAGTTCATCGGAGGAATCGTAGCCGCCGCCCTTTTGTTTGTGCTTGTCGATAAGGTTGCCGACCCTGTTTTGGCACAAGGCACCCACACCGGCGCCAACGCATGCAGCGGATCTGTCACCCAGGGACTGGTAGCTGAGATTGTGCTCACCGCACTATTCGTTTTCGTCGTTCTCGGAGCAACTTCCAAGACCAACGGCGCAACCAACAACTTTGCCGGCCTTGCAATCGGCCTGACACTTATCCTCATCCACTTCGTTGGCATCCACTACACCGGCACATCCGTGAACCCCGCCCGCTCAGTGGGTCCTGCTCTCTTCCAGGGTGGTGCGGCACTCAGCCAGCTATGGGTGTTCATCGTAGGTCCGCTTGCCGGAGGTCTTATTGCCGCCGGCCTGTGGAAAGCGGTTGAGACCAAGTAAGAACCCACCGTATGATTTATGTATTCCTGATAAGTCTGCCGATGACGGTGTGTCTCATTGGTACAGTTTTATGCGCACTCAGGTTTTTTTATACTCATGATGTTGCATTGAAGCAACTGACGTTATTCTTCACCGCCTCTACACTGCTCTACTGTGGACACTTCCTGTATTTCGGACGTATCGTGCCGCTGATTCCGGTCAGCGACACGATATACGTAATTGCCAACCTCATGGTTTTTCCGCTTTATTACAGGTATGTGCAGACTCTCACCGGCGAGTGGACGGGGAGAAAAGCCGTAACGTTCCTCAGCTTCGCCGTTCCCGCTGCAGTGGGAGCGGCAGTTGGGGTGCTCTACTACATCATGCCAGAATATGAGCAGGTAGTGTTTATAGACAATTACCTGTATCATGGCACCACATCATGTCTGGAAGGACTTGCCGGAGCTCAGGCTCTGGTTCACTCCACCGCCAAGGTTTTATTTGCCGTAGAGGTTATAATGACCGTGGTGATGAGCATAAAGGCAATCAACAGATACCATGTCAAGCTGTCTATGTACTACACCAATCCCCGCGGAAGGGCATTGACACGAATCAAGCACATCCTGACACTTATTCTTATCGTATCCATCCTCTCGTTCGCTGCCAACATCATAGGCAGACAGTGTTTCGTTGTTTTGAAGTGGTCGGTCGCATTGCCTTCGGCATGCTTCAGCGTCCTGCTTTTCAGTCTCTTGTATGCCGGACTTTTCCAGACCTTCTATGCAAAGGATTTCACACGTGAGGTGGAGGATAAAGCCGGTGAGGAAGAACCTGATACTGAAAGCAACTCAAACATCAGCACATTGATAGACGGTGTCAAACGCCTCGTGGAAGACGAGCGAATGTATCTCATCCCCGACCTCAGTGTCAGCGACCTGGCAGTGCGGTTAGGCACCAACCGGCAATATGTCTATGATGCCCTGCGCCAAAACATGGACATCAGCTTCACAGAATATGTAAATAAACTCAGAGTGGACCACTCTGTAGAATTGCTCAAGTCCAGTCCTGAGAAGAAAATCCAGGAAATTGCCGAGCTTTGCGGTTTCTCCTCTCAAGCCGCCTTCTATCGCAATTTCAAGCGGTTCACAGGCACCACACCCCGCACTCAGACGACAAGCAGTCAAAGCGCCACCAGTGCGTAATCACGAGGGGGTGATAAGTTTTCGGTCTAATTGAAATTAGTGCCTTTTTATATTTCATCCTTTGATTCCAAAATCCAGCTGTATCTCTTAATCCAACGCCAAACAGTGACACGTGACAAGTT
>JAZUMZ010000186.1:0-15353 GCA_045603885.1 Bacteroidaceae bacterium
ATAGCCGCGGGGTCCCACCTCTTCCCATCCCGAACAGAGAAGTTAAGCCCGCGCGCGCCGATGGTACTGCACCGCAATGCGGGAGAGTAGGTCGCCGCCTTTTTTTTAAAACAGCAAGGCATCCCAGACGGGATGCCTTGACTTTTTTTATTGTTTTAGATTGTTATCGCTCGTTTTTCACTTTTCACTATTCACTTTTCACTTAACTCTCACTCTTACACATCAGTCGTGTTGAGGTTCTCGAAATTCAGACGTCCTTTACGTATAGGAAATGAAATGTCATATCTTGAGCGAACCTTTTTCTTACCACGTTTACCAGGCTTGAATTTCATCTGCTTGCAAACTCTTTGGGCTTCGCTGTTATAATATCTGTTGCGAAGTCCCTTAACGATATGTGTCTCTTCGACACGCCCTTTCTCATTCAAGATACAGGCAACAATTATCATTCCTTCTGTCTCCCGGTCTCCCGATGCGTTTTTGAAGTGCTCTTTTAAGTATTTCTCCAGAGCCTCTTTACCGCCTTTAAATTCTGGTTTCGTTATCTTCTCCTCTTGTCGTTGCTCAATTTTTGGATAGTTGAAGAAATCATCTCCAAAATTGAAATTGAAAAATTGTGCCTGTGATAAAAGTGGAGTCATTGCCAGTGCGGCAAGTATAAATATTTTTTTCATAATACCTCATTGTTTTTGCTTTGCAAAGATAAAAAAAATTATTGATATAATGGATAAATTTGTGTAACTTTGCAAAAAATATAAATATGATTACATCAGATCAATTAAAAGACATTAAAGAGCGTACTGAGGCGTTATACAGATACCTTGGTATAGAGCAAAAGCTTGTTGAGGTGGAGGAGGAAGAACTGCGTACGCAGGCACCTGATTTTTGGAATGACCAAAAAGCCGCGGAGGCGCAGATGAAGAAAGTAAAAGATTTGCGCAAATGGATTGATGGATATAAAGAGGTGAAAAGTGCGGCCGATGAGCTTGAGCTGGCGTTCGACTATTATAAAGAAGAACTGGTGACAGAGGATGAGGTAGATAAAGATTATTCCACAGCCCTTTCACTTATTGAGGAGTTGGAGCTAAAGAACATGCTTCGTGACGAGGCCGACAGCATGGATGCTGTACTGAAAATCAATTCTGGTGCAGGAGGTACAGAAAGTCAGGATTGGGCTCAGATGCTCATGCGAATGTATCAGAAATGGGCGGATGCCCATAAGTATAAAGTCCGGATAAGCAATTATCAGGATGGTGAGGAAGCTGGTATCAAGACTGTGACCATGGAGATTGAGGGAGACCAGGCGTTTGGATTTCTTAAGGGAGAGAACGGAGTTCACCGTTTGGTGCGTGTGTCACCCTACAATGCCCAGGGAAAGCGTATGACGAGCTTTGCGAGTGTCTTTGTCACACCTCTTGTAGATGACACCATTGAGGTGGTGATAGACAAGAGTAAGATAAGTTGGGACCTCTTCCGAAGCAGTGGAGCCGGAGGACAGAACGTCAATAAGGTAGAGACAGGTGTGCGGTTAAGATATCAGTATGTTGACCCTGACACGGGTGAGGAGGAGGAAATCCTCATAGAGAACACAGAGACACGAAAGCAGTTGGAGAACCGGGAAAACGCAATGCGACTGCTGCGCTCACAACTTTACGACCGGGCTTTGAAAAAGAAGATGGCTGAGAGAGAAAAGATTGAGGCTGGTAAGAAGAAGATAGAGTGGGGGAGCCAAATCCGTTCTTATGTGTTTGACGACAGGCGAGTGAAAGATCACCGCACAAACTACCAGACATCCGATGTCACAGGAGTCATGGATGGCAAAATAGACGGATTTATCAAAGCCTATCTCATGGAGTTTGCTGCTGAGCCGGTCAACTGAAAAATATAGACTTTCGCGACTTTTTTCAGGCTTTTTCGAAATTTCGTAATTACGTTATAACCTTATTTCGATATTCCGTTATTTCGTCATTTCGACTTTTTTATTGTAATATTTAAATAGTTGATTCTTAATTCATTACCCTCTCTTCGATGAATATTGAGATAGAACGTAAATTTCTTGTGACGGGCGAGTATAAGTCCTTTGCCACTTCTCACAGCCATATTGAGCAGGGATATTTCGAGACTGCTCCCGGAATTACCGTCCGTGTGAGAATCAGGGACGACAAAGCCTTCCTCACAATAAAAGGTCCGTCAGACAAATCGGGGCTTGCACGCTATGAGTTTGAGACCGAAGTGTCTGCTGAAGACGGAAGGCAGTTGATGAATTTATGTCGCCCGGGACGTATTGACAAAACCCGTTGGCTTATTCCCAACGGCAGACATACTGTTGAGGTTGACGAGTTTCACGGTGACAACGAAGGATTGGTGATAGCTGAGATAGAGTTGGGAAGAGAGGATGAGGTGTATGACAAGCCGGATTTTCTCGGAAAGGAGTTGACAGGCGACAGGCGGTTTTATAATTCACACCTTATGAGACAGCCTTACTGTTTGTGGAGGAATCTTTTTTTGAGGGAACTAGCCATTTCAAGTGAGGCATGATAAAAAGTCCCACAGGCAGTGCGAGTAAAACTCCCACTGTGTCTGCCAACATGTCTATCCAATCACCGCTGCGGTAAGTTGTCAGGTAGCCTTGGCAAAATTCCATGAGACCGCCGATTACAATGGGGATTATAACAAGCCACAAAAGCCATGTCTTCCATGAGTGTGTGCTGCCTCCGCCACGCAGATAATCAAACCAATATACACAGCAAAGGCCTCCGTACATGACAAAATGAACCCATTTGTCGAAAAACGGAACGTCGTTCAGTTCCGGTACTTCAGGAACAGGCATGAGGCTTAGGAATATAACAGCTAATGTTACGGCTATAGAGAGAAGGAATCGTCGTGTTGTCTTCATTCAGTTGGTTTGAATTTGTAAAATCTTATGCAAAATTACGATTTTTTTTCGTAATTTTGCAAAATATAAGTCTTATTCAAACAAATGGCAGATAAAACACATCTAAGGGAGAATTTTGGCAGTCGTTTCGGAGCTGTTCTTGCCACGGCTGGCTCAGCCGTGGGATTAGGAAATATCTGGCGTTTTCCTGTAGAGGTGGGCAAAAACGGTGGTGCCGCTTTCATCCTTATTTACATAGGGTGCATTTTTTTATTAGGACTGCCGCTTATGCTCAGCGAGTTTGTCATTGGCCGCCGAACCCAGTCAAATGCGACGGGAGCCTACCATAAGCTGGCTCCTGGCACACCGTGGAAGTGGGTTGGACGGCTTGGCGTGGTCGCCGGTTTTATTGTGCTTAGCTACTACTCCGTTGTTGCCGGATGGACAGGGAAATATGCGGTGATGGCAATAGGCAATCAGTTTGCTGGAAATGGTCCGGAAGAGCTGAGAGAGCAGTTTGTTAGTTTTTCCTCCAATCCCTTTGAGCCGTTGGTGTATTTGGCTGTTATGCTTTTGCTCACGCATGTTGTTGTGGTGATGGGAATAAAGAAAGGCATAGAGAAATGCGCCAACATACTTATGCCTGCGTTGTTTGTGATTATCGCAATGCTTGTGGTGTGCAGTGTAATGCTTCCAGGTGCCTCCGACGGCCTTGAATTTTTGCTAAAGCCAGACTTTTCCAAGGTCAACGGAAAAGTCGTGATCGGAGCTTTGGGACAGGCTTTTTTCTCTTTGTCGTTGGGCTTGGGCTGCCTCTGTACATATGCGTCGTATTTCAAAAAAGACACAAACCTTCCCAAATCAGCAGCCAATGTCATCACGATTGACACCCTCGTGGCACTTATGGCAGGTTTCATTATTTTCCCAGCCACATCAGCGGCTGGAATGCCGCTCGATTCCGGAACTATGGGGCCGGAGCTGATTTTTATCACTCTCCCTCATGTGTTCCAACAGGCATTCGCCTCGGTTCCGTTCCTAGCGTATATATTCTCTGTGCTGTTTTTCTTGTTGTTGATAATAGCTGCTCTGACAAGCACAATATCCATGCACGAGATAGTAACATCATACGTCAAGGAGGAATACCACTTGAGTAGAGCGAAAGCCGCCGCGGTGGAGACCGTGGGGTGTCTGATTATCGGAATTTTCTGTTGCTTGTCATTTGGCGTGCTTGACGATGTCAGTATTCTCGGACGGGGCATTTTTGACTTCTGCGACTGGATTGTATGTGAGTTCTGTATGCCTATAGGTGGTATTTTAATATCCCTTTTTGTGGGATGGTATTTGAAGAAGAATATTGTTAAAGACGAAATCACAAACGGGGGAACACTTCGTGTCCCTTTGTTCAATATACTGATTTTCATTCTCAGATTTGTCGCGCCTTTGGCGATTCTGATTATATTCTTTGACCAGTTCTGAGTTAATGGATAATCACTCGTTTTAATTGTAGGGTGGTTCTATAAATTAGCTTCAGACGATTTACAGTTTGTTAGCGAGTAGATTTATCTTCGCTGGATCTTGTCACGACTCGACAAATAGAAAGTAAACTTTCATTTGTTCTCGCTGCTCCAAGATTTGTTCTTGCAGCAGCAGAAGCATAGCAAGCTATGGTTCAAGTCTGGAAGGATGAAAATGCCGCTAAGAAACGTAAAGCGTCGAAGCACAAAGGAACACCCAAGAGAGAAATAAAAACTAATTTATAGAAGTACTCTGTAAGGAAATGATAATATGAAGCGTGAAAATTTTGGAAGTAAGGTCGGTGCGGTTCTTGCTGCCGCTGGTTCGGCTGTAGGACTTGGTAATATATGGCGTTTCCCGATTGAGACGGGAACGAATGGCGGTGCGGCGTTTATCCTGGTATATGTGGCATGTATTATCGTGCTCGGCCTTCCGCTTATGATGAGTGAGTTCCTCATAGGACGCACTACCCAGTCGAATACAGCACGTGCTTACCAAAAGCTGGCACCCGGAACGCCGTGGAAGTGGGTCGGGCGTCTCGGTGTGTTTACTGCTTTCTTCATCATGTGTTACTATGGTGTCATTGCGGGGTGGACAATCGAATATGCTGTACTGGCGGCAGGAAACCAGTTTGCGGATAAGACACCGGAGCAGTTCACTCAGATATTCACGGATTTCTCATCAAGTACATGGACACCTCTTATTTGTATGGTCGTTTTTGTACTTCTCACTCATTTCGTCATTGTCAAGGGCGTGACCAAAGGTATCGAACGGTGGTCTAAATTCCTTATGCCTATGCTTTTTGTCATCGTTGTCGTGCTCGTGGTTTGCTCTGTGTCATTGCCCAACGCATCTGCAGGATTGGAGTTTCTGCTTAAGCCCGACTGGGCCAAGGTGGACGGAGGGGTGATTCTCAGTGCCATGGGGCAGGCTTTCTTCTCACTCTCGCTCGGAATGGGATGTCTCTGTACCTACGCATCTTATTTTGACAAGAACACTCGTCTTGGCAAAACTGCGGTGCAGGTTTGCACTATCGATACCATAATCGCTCTCATGGCGGGATTTATTATTTTCCCGGCAGCGTTTTCTGTAGGGATTAATCCCGACTCTTCCGGGCCGGCACTGCTCTTCATCACTCTTCCCAATGTGTTTCAGCAGGCTTTCGCAGGGGCACCGTGGATTGCCTATGTTTTCTCTCTCATGTTTTATCTACTTGTAATCGTAGCGGCACTCACATCTACCATTTCTCTACACGAGGTGGTGACATCGTATATGTCAGAGGAGTTTAAAATGTCTAGAAAGAAGGCTGCAATATGGGAGACAGCGGGAATTATATTTTTCGGAATATTCTGCTCTCTATCGTTTGGACCTCTCGACGGAATTACCATTGGTGGACAGAACATATTCGGGATGTTCGACTGGGTGGCTGCCAAAATTTGTTTGCCGGTCGGAGGTATGTTTATCTCGTTATTTACCGGCTGGTATCTCGATAAGAAGCTTTTCCGCGACGAGATTACCAACTATGGTTCCCAAAGGGCACCATACGTGAAGTTGCTTGTGTTTATTCTGCGATATGTGGCGCCTGTGGCTATTTTCGGTATTTTGCTCAACGAAGTGGGTGTACTGTCGCTTTTAGGTGAATAAAACAAATCAAAGACTCAACCGCTATGCATATAACACATATATATATCCAACGCCTGATTGCGTTTGTGACACTGATCTTGCTTTCTGTTCCTGGCTTTTCCCAGCAAAAGTCAGAAGTCGATAGTGTGGCTTGGTTCGTCAAGCACGGGCTTCTGTTCAACAAGCTCAACCCTCAGGAAAAAGTGTACCTGCATTTTGACAACACCGGGTATTTCAAAGGGGAGAGGATTTATTTCAAGGCTTATGCGATACGTACCGACACAGGGCGTCCGTCAGATATCAGCCGCGTGCTTTATGTGGAGCTGCTCAATCCAAGCGGCGATGTGGTGATGACAAACAAGGTTAAGATGGAGCATGGCGAGGGCTATGGCGACATCCCTCTTGACAGCGTGTTCGGAACTGGATTCTATGAGGTGAGGGCATATACCAGGTATATGCGCAACTGGGGTGACAATGTGGCTTTCTCCCGCGTGTTTCCCGTGTATCGCAAGCCTAAGGTGGAGGGAGACTACACTCAACCTAAAATAGACGAGCTGAGCTATATACACCGCCTGCCCGACGGGCGCGAGAAACTGGAGAGCGGCTACAAGCCTTCAAAAAAGAAAAGCCCGGAGTGGGTGGACACATATAAGGTGGGTGTTTATCCCGAGGGTGGAGACCTTGTGGAGGGATTGACCAGCCGGGTGGCGGTCAGTGTGCTCGACGGTGAAGGACGCCATGCGAAAGTTGCAGGAGTTGTCGTCGGACCTCAGGGTGAGGACGTGTGCTCTGTGACCACCAATGACGATGGTCTCGGACTATTTGAGATTACACCAGCTGAAGGGATATACAAACTCATTCTTACAACAGAAAAGGGCAAGCGGTTGACATTTCAACTGCCAGAGGCTAAGAAAGCGGGTTGTGTGATGACCGTAAATACGATAGACGATGAAATCACGGCTGTTGTCAGGGCGTCAGAGTCTCAGAAAGGTGCGCTTATGGGCTATACGCTGATGAACCGTGGAGTCGTGGAGGCCTACGACACATTGACTGCAGAAACAGCCATTGAGTTGGGGTTTGACCGCAACGATCTTCTGCCGGGTGTGCATCAGCTGACTTTGTTCAACTCCCACGGAAGAATATTGTCGGAACGGATCTTTTTCGTGTGTCCAAAATCAGCTGACACCGACAGCATAAAGGTGGAGACATTGAGCGCTGACATGCGACCCTGTGGGAAAATATCCGTGCGGCTCAGCGCACAGCCTAACTCGTCACTGTCTTTCTCGGCGATGGATGTGGCGACACTGACCGACGGGAAAGTGGGCAACTTCCAGACGTGGATGCTGCTAAGCTCCGAAGTGAAAGGATATATTGAGAATCCCGACTATTATTTTGAGTCTGACGACCGGGAACACCGCCAGGCGGCGGACTTGTTGATGATGGTGCAGGGATGGAGGCGATATGACTGGCAACTGTATTGTGGAGCCAAGAAATGGGCTGACATGGAAGGATTTCCGGGCAAGTTCCAGCCTATTGAGGACCATCTGTATGTGCACGGACAACTCCATAAAGACATGAATAAATGGAGAAAGAAGCACCCTGTGGCAGGGGTGGA
Organism: Bacteroidaceae bacterium; assembly: GCA_045603885.1. Lineage (GTDB taxonomy): Bacteria > Bacteroidota > Bacteroidia > Bacteroidales > Bacteroidaceae > UBA3839. The sequence continues at coordinate 7,626 of JAZUMZ010000186.1, forward strand.
TCTCACGGTCTTCCTTTATTCTCTCTCTGGCGATAATGCCACAGGCGAACATTTCCGGGGAGAGTCCATCACCGATAGTGTGGGAGGGTATGCCTTCAAGTTGCCTGACCTAAATGGTGAGTGGGAGATGCAGATGCAGACCAAATGGAATGATAAAAATGCCGCATACACCGTGGCTATAGACAGGCATTTCTCGCCTAAACCCCGTTTCCTCTCGGCTTACGAGACAGAGCCTGTGGAGCTTCCTGAATGGGCAAAGAAAGAGAAGGAGGCTGCGGCAGCGGTGGAGAAAGACACAACACTCGCAAAGCGAAACGGAGTGTATGTCATACCGACCGTGAAAATCAAGAAACGCCATTTCACTGATATTGACAACTTGCCTTGGTATGACGAGAATACGGGAGCGAGAAAGTCAACTGTGTATTATAACATAGATGAGGCGACAGATATGATTTCTGATCTCGGTGAGCCGTTGCCCACAATCTATGAGTGGCTGTTAAAGAAAAACTCGTTCTTCTCAGGCGATGACCACCTAAACGACATGTACAGGGTGACCGCGCTTGACGAGGAGGGAGATATCGTGAGCACAGAGACAAATGGCAAGATAGAACCGGTCGATGGAGGTGTTACTGACGATTACCGCTTTGTCGTATATAAGGGTGGCCCAATGTACAAGAACCGCCCGATTGTGTGGATTGTGAACAACCAATATAACACCATCACCCAGTACACCCGTAACACATTCACTGTCACATGGACAAACAACACGAGCGGTGCAGAGGCTATGCCCGACTTTATTGACGAGGTAAAAAGTGTGTATATCTCAGAGGATGACAACAGCTATCTGATGTTTATCCATTCCGCCGAACTGGCGTCCATGCACCCTATAACTGTTTACTTGTACACCCACAAGGAGTTCTTCAATAAGCAGAAAGGCATCAGGCGTACCCACTTCCAGGGATTCAATGTCCCCAAAACATTTGAGATGGAGGACTACAGCGTGATGCCGCCAATGGAGGATTTTCGTCGTACTCTGTTCTGGAAGCCGGATATTCATACCGACGCAAACGGACAGGCAACAATAGACTTTTACAACAACTCTTCATGCAGAAAAATTTATATGTCTGCCGAAGGCCTCACACCAGACGGACAAACACTTATAAGTGAATAGTGAACAGTGAATAGTGAACAGTTTATTTACGTGTATGATGGAAATATATAGAAAGCAGAAGCCGTCAATTCTTAAAGAGAAAAGCATGAAATTTTCTGCGAGAATAATAAAGATGAGTCAATATTTACAAAGATCTCATTCTCCAATGCCTGTCAATAACCAGTTGTTGCGAAGCGGCACGTCGATATATGCAAATATTAATGAAGCGGAATTTGCCCAAAGTCAGGCGGATTTTGTTCACAAGCTTTCAATAGCCTTGAAAGAGGCAAATGAGACAAAAGGGTGGATACAACTTGTTTATTCATCAGATTTTATTGATAAAAAGTCCTATGAAAGTATTCTGAGTGATTGCTCTGAAATAATAGCTATGTTGGTGGCTTCAATTAATACAACAAAAAAACGTTATAATCTGTAAACATTACTAACTTCACTTTTCACTTTTCACTTTTCACTTTTAACTTTTCACTTAAATATATGTCTCCCGATTTTGTACATCTTCACGTCCACACCCAGTATTCCGTCCTTGACGGTCAGGCGAAAATCAGCAAGCTTGTAGATAAAGCCATTGCCGACGGCATGAGAGGAATGGCTGTGACCGACCATGGAAATATGTTCGGAATAAAGGAATTTTTTAATTACGTAAAAAAAATCAACAAGAAAAACCCCGACAATCCTTTTAAGCCGATTTTCGGGTGTGAGGTGTATTGTGCAAGAAGAAAGAAGGAACTGCGCGAAGGGAAGATTGATTCAGGTGGATGGCACCTTATTTTGCTTGCGAAAAACGAGAAAGGCTACCACAATCTTGTGAAGCTCGTGAGCCGTGCATGGACCGACGGATTCTACAGCCGGCCGAGAACAGACCATGAGGATATTGAGAAATATCATGAGGGACTGATAGCATGCTCCGCATGTCTGGCGGGGGAAATTCCCGACGCCATAAGAAAAGGTGATATGCAGAAAGCGGAAGAGGCCACTCTCTGGTTTAAGAACCTGTTTGGAGACGACTTCTATCTGGAACTGCAACGGCATGAGGTGAAAAATCCCAACCAGCGGGCTAACCGCGAGACTTATCCCCTTCAGGTAGAGGTAAACAAGGGACTGGTGGAATTGGCACGCAAGCACGACATAAAGCTTGTGTGCACCAACGACGTGCATTTCGTGGATGAGGAGAATGCAGAGGCTCACGACCACCTGATATGTCTGTCAACCGGACGTGATCTTGACGACCCCAACCGTATGCTATACTCAAAGCAGGAGTGGTTCAAGACTCGTGATGAGATGTACGAGATATTTTCTGATGTTCCTGAGGCGATGGCTAATACATGCGAGGTACTCGACAAGGTGGAGACATACAGTATTGACCACGACCCCATCATGCCAAACTTCGAGATTCCGGAAGAGTTTGGAACAGAGGAGGAATACCGTCAACGCCTGACAGAGGAAGACCTGTACAATGAGTTTACACAGGATGAGAACGGCAATGTCGTGATGAGCCGTGAGGATGGAGAGAAAAAAATCAAACGTCTCGGCGGATATGACAAACTCTACAGGATAAAGTTTGAGGCCGATTATCTCGCCAAACTGGCATACGACGGCGCAAAGCGCATTTATGGTGATCCGCTGCCGGAGAACGTGAGTGAGCAGATTAAGTTTGAGCTTCATATTATGAAGACCATGGGATTCCCAGGATACTTCCTTGTGGTGCAGGATTATATAAACGCGGCGAGGAAAGAACTGGGAGTGTGGGTCGGACCGGGACGTGGCTCTGCAGCCGGATCGACTGTGGCATATTGTCTTGGAATAACCATGGTGGATCCGATCAAGTATGACCTTCTGTTCGAGCGTTTCCTCAACCCCGACCGAATCTCTTTGCCGGATATCGATGTGGACTTCGATGACGACGGACGTGGCAAAGTCCTGCAGTGGGTGACGGATAAATACGGAGCCGAGAAAGTGGCGCATATCATAACCTATGGGTCTATGGCCACAAAACTGGCAATCAAGGATGTGGCAAGGGTGAGGAAGCTTGACCTGAAAGTATCGAACGACCTCTGTAAAGCCATACCCGACCGTCTGCCCAACGAAATGAAGATGAACCTGAAAAACGTCATAGAGTGCGTGCCGGAGGTCAGGGATGCCGCGACATCGCCCGACGAGAACCTCAGGACGGTCATTAAGTATGCGCAGATGCTTGAGGGAAACGTCAGAAACACCGGTGTGCACGCATGTGGAACTATTATATGCCGTGATGACATCAGCGACTGGGTGCCGGTCAGCACTGCCGACGACAAAGAGACCAAAGAGAAGGTGAGATGTACGCAGTACGACGGGCATGTCATCGAGGAGACAGGACTGATTAAGATGGACTTTCTCGGACTGAAAACATTGTCCATTCTCAAGGAGGCGGTGGAGAACGTGCGCGACAGTCTGGGAGTGGAAATCAACATTGACGACATACCCATCGACGACAAGGCCACATACCAGCTTTATTGTGACGGGCGGACAATCGGCACATTCCAGTTTGAGTCAGCCGGAATGCAGAAATATCTTAGGGAGCTGCAACCCCATGTGTTTGAGGATCTCATAGCCATGAACGCACTCTACAGGCCGGGACCTATGGACTATATCCCCGACTTTATCGACCGTAAGTTGGGCCGGAAACCGATTGAGTACGACATACCCGTCATGGAGAAATATCTCAAGGACACATACGGTATCACCGTCTATCAGGAGCAGGTCATGCTCTTGTCAAGGCTCCTCGCCAATTTCACCCGCGGTGAGAGCGATACGTTGAGAAAGGCCATGGGTAAGAAACTCAGGGACAAGCTGGATGAGCTCAAACCTAAATTTATAAACGGAGGAACGGCTAACGGACATGATGGGAAAGTCTTGGAGAAGATTTGGACTGACTGGGAGAAGTTCGCATCCTATGCCTTCAACAAGAGCCATGCCACATGCTATTCATGGGTGGCATACCAGACGGCCTTCATGAAGGCCAACTTCCCGGCTCAGTATATGGCTGGTGTGATGACTCGAAACTATGCCAATATCAGTGAGATACGGAAGTTGATGGATGAATCGAAGTCGTTGGGAATCAACACATTCGGCCCCGATGTGAATGAGAGTAATATGAAGTTTGCGGTTAACCGTAAGGGCGATATCCGTTTCGGACTGGTGGCAGTCAAGGGAGTGGGAGAGAGCGGGGTGAAATCGCTTGTGGAGGAACGGCAGAAAAACGGGCTATACAAGACTGTGTATGATTTCTTTGAGCGTGTAAGTCTCACTGCCTGCAACCGGAAGACCCTTGAGAGCCTGGTGCTTTCAGGCGCATTCGACTGTTTTGGTATTCCCCGTGACGCTTATATGGCCAAGACCGGACAGAACGACACCTTCCTCGATGCGCTCATGAGATATGGGGCTAAGTTCCAATCCGACAAGCAGGCAGCGTCAAACTCGCTGTTCGGAGACATGGGTATTAACGTGGACATCGTGCACCCGCTTCCTCCTGCGGAATACGCTCAGTGGTCCGACATGGAAAGGCTGGGGAAAGAGCGGGAGCTTGTGGGTATTTATCTCTCTGCCCATCCGCTCGATGAATACAGCCTGATATTGAATCATATCTGCACAAACAGGATGACGGAACTGGAGGATAAGGAGACGCTGTCGAAGGTCGAGGAGTTTTCGTTCGGAGGTGTGGTGACCGGCTTGAGGGTTGGGCAGACCAAGACAGGAAACCCCTTTGGCATTGTAAAGATGGAGGATTTTGAGGGTACGGGCGAGATAGCTCTGTTTGGAAAGTCGTGGCTCGATGTCAGGAACTACTTTGTTGAGGGAACACCTCTGTTTGTCAGGGCAAAAATGGTGCCACGCCGATATAATGACAAGATTTTTGATATCCAGATTCTCTCTGTTGACTTGCTCAACGAGGTTAAGGACACTTTGGTCCACAAACTGACTCTCAACATCCAGCTCGACAAAATTACAGATATGATGGTTGACGAGCTGTCAGATATTCTGGCAAAGTCGCCTGGCAAGGCGGAGTTCCACCTCAACGTAAGGTCGGTGAACAACCTTCACGTGAACCTTGTATCACGGAAATATCATGTGAGCGTAAACCATGCGATGATCAATTTCCTCAACGACCACTCGGAGGATTTTGAGTTCAAGGTGAACTGAACCGTTTTGTTTTAAGGCTCGTTGGTTGAGATTCTGCCAACGAGCCTTTTTTGAGCAATATTTTTGAAATTTCACTACATGTGTCATCAAAGACACATGTAGTAGAGGTCGAGCCACATATCCCGGTATTCTCGGCGGACATTTCTTACGCTTGTGGCTAATTCCTTATGTCCCGTCTCTCGCCAGAGTCGGTCGATTTCCTTACCCAGCCGTACGCACAGCTCCTCAGATGTGACATGGTCGAAATAAATTCCGTAGCAGTTCAGCTCATTTTGTCGTGACCCCTCTTCCCAACTGCCCCAGGTCAGGCGCATGTCGTCGTTCTCAATCAGCCATATGGCGGTGTCCCACACGTCGATGGCTCGCATCTTCCACCCTTTCTCCTTACACAGATTTCCCAGATGCATCCCCATGTTGTAGATACTGCCGGGATTCTTCTCTTTGCTCATCTTTTCCAACCCTTCCTTGATGGTCTTGTGTAACAAGATGGAGTCCATCAGTTTCATCTCGCCACTTGGCTTGGCACTGCACACGCAGTTCGTGCCTCTTCTCTTTTTACGTTTCATAGGCATAACTCAATAAATTAAAGAACGTGCAACAAAAACACAACAATCCCTATGTCCAGCCTGTTGCCTTGGCTGTCACATAGGGATTGTCGTGTATCACACACTGTCTGATTTATCAAGTCATAACCATGCGCATTTCTTATTCGACCGCAAAGTTACCACATTTGTCAGAATTGGCAAAATATTATCTCAGTTTTTTCATCATTTACATCGACTAATAAAAGATAAGCGTTACAAAGCTGACATTCCCGAAATTAAAATGTCAGCAACTACAAATGGTTGATGCTTACGTAAAAAGGTCATCCAAAACTACAGAGGCATGGATGGACTCTGAATACATTCCCTTAGATAGCCCAAAGGTGGTAATGAGCGTCGGTATGATGCCGTAATTTGTCTTAACGGCTTCTCTGAAGTTCTCCACTCTCCGCCCAATATTTAGGTATTCCTTCTGCGAAAGACTGTATTCTGTCTCACTATATTTAATCTCACATAGATTAATCATTTTGTCTGCACGCTCTATCAGCAGGTCAATTTGAGTCGGATGCTCCAAATTTGTGCTACGCCATGAGTAAGCTTCTGTTACTACATTCTCAATACCTAATGCTTTTTTGATTTGTGGAACATGTGCCATACAGATACGTTCATACGCTAGTCCCAGCCATGTGTTTACCTTTGGAGTACCTTGCAGGCGTGTCCAGAAACTGTTGTTCAGGGATGCTTTGTTTATGAATGAATGATAAAACAATGTGTAAAAATCTACCAACATATAGATTGAGGAATTAGACTTTATTTTTGTTCCTCTAACCTTGAACGAACGTAGAAAGTCACAATACATGAGGTCGGTCAGCAAATTGCCAAGATGACCGTTGTTGTTTCCCCCCAAACGCTCACTTATCTCTTCTCTTGTCATACCAGATGGTCTGGTGGCTAACAACTTGATTATGGCGAGATAAGGCTCTGGATTCCTGAACAGGGATGAAAATAGTCTCCGATATTCTTTCTGCAGTTCACCATTTTCGGAAAAGAACAGGCGGTCGATACCTTGAGCAGGGCTTTCTCCAGAATTGAACAGACTAAGGTAGTAAGGTACACCGCCCACTGCCATGTAGGTATGCAGCACACTTATCCGCGACCAGGGAAAGCCGAATGCCTTGAAATACTCCTCTGTCTCACGGAGGGTGAAAGGTCGTAATGCAATTTCATGCGTTACCCGGTCATGCAGTCCCCCGTGGTTGTCGATGATGTTTCGTTCCATCCATGAGGTGGCTGAGCCACATACAATCAGTTTAATCTCCGGTTTCCATGCTGCCCAACTGTTCCAAAAATGCCCTAAAGCATGTACAAATCCTGACTTTGGCGTATCGAGACACGGCATCTCGTCAATAAACACAACACAAGGTTTACCAGGTTCAATCTTTTGCTCCAGCAAGTCGCGCAAGGCAAAGAAAGCGTCTAACCATGTAGTGATTTTCCGTCCATTATACCCATATTGCTTAAGTGCGTGATTGAAAACTGTCATTTGTTCGGCTTTCTTTCCTTCTATAATGCCTGTCATGTCAAATGAGAACCTGTTCTCAAAAAACTGGCGTATGAGGAATGTTTTACCAACACGCCTACGTCCATATATCGCTATGAACTCTGAATGATTAGAGGCCATATATCTCTCCAAAAGCCCCATTTCTTTTTTGCGCCCGATAATTGAGTTGTGCATATATTTATGTTTTTGCCCCAAAGTTACGGTATTTTTTCGAGAAAAACCGCCGATACCGGGCGAAAGTTGCGATTTTTTTACAACTTTCGCCCGGTATCGGCGGT
>JAZUMZ010000187.1:0-9924 GCA_045603885.1 Bacteroidaceae bacterium
AGCTTTTATTTGCTTTTTCTCTCACTTATTTGTAATTTTGCAGAAAAAATTGGGATATGGATAATCAAAGAGCAATAATTACAGTGGTGGGAAAGGATACCATAGGTATTATAGCCAAGGTGTGCACTTACCTGGCAGACAACAGTATAAATATTCTGGATATATCTCAGACAATTGTTCAGGATTTCTTTAATATGATGATGATTGTTGATCTTTCACGCACCAACAAGTCTTTCGATATTATTGCCGACGAATTGTTGGATGTGGGTGCCCACACAGGTGTTCAGATTAAGTGCCAGCTTGAGGGTATTTTCGACAAGATGCACCGCATTTGAATACAAGATGCACCGCAATTAAACGCAGATATAATGATTAACATTGCAGAGGTTTTTGAAACCAACAAGATGATAGAGCGCGAGCATCTTGATGTCCGCACGATAACAATGGGTATCAATTTGCTTGACTGCTCCGACTCCGACCTGGATGCCTGTTGCCGTAAGATACATGATAAGATTACAGGTCTTGCAGGCCGCCTTGTGTCCACGGGTGATGACATAGCCCGCCAGTTTGGTGTGCCTATCGTTAACAAACGAATAAGCATCACTCCCATAGCGCAGGTGGGCAGTGGCTGTTGCCGCTCCACCGATGACTATATGAGGTTATGCCAGTGTCTTGACCAGACTGCAGCCGAGGTGGGTGTGAACTTTATCGGCGGCTTCAGTGCTGTGGTGTCTAAAGGCATGACTCGAAACGACGAGTTGCTTATACGCTCTATACCAGAGTCACTTGCAACAACAGAGCGAATTTGCTCCTCGGTAGTGGTTGGCTCCACCCGAACCGGCATCAATATGGATGCTGTCCGCCTGATGGGTGAGATTATCAAATCCACTGCGGAGCGTACATCTGATTGCGATTCCCTAGGTTGCGCCAAGTTGGTAGTGTTGTGCAATGCACCCGACGACAACCCCTTTATGGCCGGTGCTTTCCACGGCGTGAGTGAGGCTGAGGCCATAATAAATGTCGGTGTCAGCGGCCCGGGTGTTGTGAAATATGCCCTCCAGCAGATGGATGAGGGTGGCCTGGCCGATTTTGAGACACTGTGTGAGACAATTAAGCGTACCGCGTTCAAGATAACGCGTGTGGGGCAACTTGTGGCTCAGGAAGCTTCCAAACGCCTTGGTGTGCCCTTTGGCATAATTGACCTTTCGCTTGCCCCCACTCCCGCTATAGGTGACAGCGTGGCAGATATTCTGAAATGTATCGGTGTGGAACAGCCTGGAGCGCCTGGCACAACCGCCGCTCTGGCGTTGCTCAACGATCAGGTTAAGAAGGGTGGTGTGATGGCTTCCAGCTATGTAGGTGGTCTTTCCGGCGCTTTCATCCCAGTGAGTGAGGACCAAGGCATGATAGAGGCTGTGGAGGCGGGCGCTCTGACCATCGAGAAACTGGAGGCCATGACCTGCGTGTGCTCAGTGGGCTTGGATATGATTGCCGTCCCCGGCTCCACAACCGCCCAGACAATTGCCGGTATTATAGCCGATGAGAGCGCCATAGGGATGGTTAACCAAAAAACCACGGCAGTAAGGATAATTCCTGTAGCCGGCAAGCGTGTAGGTGACAGCGTTGAGTTTGGGGGCTTGCTCGGCCATGCCCCTGTGATGCCCGTGAACCAATTCGCCTGCAGCCGTTTTGTTGCCCGTTCTGGTCGCATACCAGCTCCCATTCATTCTTTCAAAAATTAGCATTCTCTCATGTCAAAATCGTCATAATTCCGTCAAAATGCACCATTAAAAAACTTTTTAACAAAAAAAATTACCACTTATTCTCGTAATTGTATTTTTTTTGCTAATTTTGCATTTTGAATAAGATTTTGTCTGAAACAAATGTTTGGCAGAAGCAAAAACAGAACTAAAAACGATGGTTTTTACAGCAGAACAAATCGCCTCATTGCTTGAGGGGGTTGTTGAGGGCGATAAGAACATGAAAGTCAGTTCTTTCGCTAAGATTGAGGAAGGACAGCCAGGAGCATTGTCGTTTCTCGCAAATCCTGTCTATGAGAAGTATATATATGAGACCCAATCCTCTGTAATTCTGATAAATAAGGACTTTGAGCTGAAACAGCCAACTCCAGCCACATTAATCAGGGTTGATGACGCATACGAGTCAATCGCAAAGCTTATGAAGCTTTATCAGTCAATGACTGAGCGCAAGACCGGTATCAGCTCTCTGGCATATATAGACCCTACGGCAAAGGTGGGCAACGATTGCATGATTGCGCCATTCGCCTGTATCGGAGCTGGTGTTGTGATAGGCAACAGATGTGACATTCATCCTAATGTTGTGATTCAGGAGAATGTGACAATAGGAGACGACACAGTACTCAATCCAAATGTTACAGTCTATCATGACTGCAAGATTGGAAACCGCTGTGTTCTCCATGCCGGTGTGGTAATAGGAGCCGACGGCTTTGGTTTTGCTCCCACTCAAGATGGCTACGACAAAATTCCCCAGTTGGGTATAGTTGAAATAGCCGACGATGTTGAGATTGGTGCAAACGCCTGTGTTGACCGCTCCACGATGGGCAGCACAAAGGTATCGAAAGGCGTGAAGCTCGATAACCTGGTTCAGGTGGCACATAATGTCGAGATTGGCGAGCACACCGTTATCTCATCCCAGGCAGGAGTTGCCGGCAGCGCAAAAGTAGGCAGCTGGTGTATGCTCGGTGGACAGGTTGGTGTCGCCGGTCATCTTACTGTTGGTGACCGCACTCGTATTGCTGCCCAGTCTGGTATAGCCGGTGGAAATCTGGCCCGCAAGGGTGGTGCGGTGATGATGGGTTATCCTGCTGTTGATCACCGTTTGTTCGCAAAGCAGACCGCGGCGCTTAAGTCCCTTCCAGAGATGGTTTTGGAATTTGAGAAGATGAAGCGTGAGTTGGTGTCACTAAAAGAACAGCTAAATAAAAAGGATACAAACATATAATACGATATATGCAAAAGCAAAAAACGCTAAAAGCATCTTTCTGCGTTCAAGGCAAAGGTCTTCATACCGGCCAGTTTATTAACGCTGTTTTTCTTCCTGCCGAAGAGGACCACGGATATAAAATTCAGCGTATGGACTTGGTCGGTCAGCCTGTGGTTGACTGCATGGCCGAGAATGTGGGCGACACCCAGCGTGGTACGGTGTTGGTGAAAGACGATATAAAGATAAGCACGATAGAGCATGCGATGTCGGCTCTTTACGCCATGGGCGTTGACAACTGTCTTATTAAGCTTGACGGTCCTGAAATGCCCATTCTTGACGGTTCTGCATCTGTGTTTGTGGAAAAAATCAAGGAGGTGGGACTGGAAGAGCAAAATTCCGACCGTCAGTACTATATAGTCAAGAAAAAAATCGAGATACGGGGAGAGAACGGAGAGCATATTATTGTGGTTCCCGATGATGATTTCTGCGTGAATATCATGATTTCGTTTGAGTCGAAGATTCTTGCAAGTCAGTTTGCCACTCTTGACTCTCTTGACGAATTCCCTGATGAGATTGCCTCGGCACGCACTTTTGTATTTGTGCGAGAGATAGAGCCACTTCTTAACCTTGGGCTCATAAAAGGCGGCGACCTTGACAACGCTATCGTCATATATGAGAATGAGTTGCCTCAGGAACGTTACGACGCCCTTGCCGACAAGATTGGAATAGCTCACCGTGACGCCACCCAGCTGGGTTATCTCAACAACAAACCGTTGACCTGGCCCAATGAGACAGCCCGTCACAAGCTTCTCGACATCATAGGCGACCTTGCGCTCGTCGGAAGACGAATCAAGGGCCGTGTAATCGCTATAAAGCCCGGTCATTCCATCAACAACAAGTTCGCACGTCTTATCCGTAGAGATATACGTCGTCACGACCAGCAATGTCCTCCCTACGACCCCAACGTGGAACCGGTATTGGATGTGAACCGCATACGTGAGCTTTTACCCCATCGCTATCCCATGCAGCTGGTTGACAAAATCATATCAATCGACGAAAACTGTATCGTTGGTGTGAAGAACGTGACAATAAACGAGCCGTTCTTCACCGGTCACTTCCCTCAGGAACCTGTCATGCCTGGTGTTCTGTTGGTTGAGGCAATGGCACAGGCCGGCGGATTGCTGGTGCTCAACACGCTTGAGGAGCCGGAGAAGTGGTCCTCATACTTCATGAAAATCGATAATGTGAAATTCCGCAAGAAGGTCGTTCCCGGCGACACGCTCATTTTCAAGGTCCGCCTTCTCGCGCCTGTAAAACGTGGCATATCCTCAATGAAGGGACTGATGTTTGTTGGTGACACACTCGTAGGCGAGGCAGAGTTCACAGCTCAGATAGTCAAGAACAAGGAATAAAGTCACGTGTTGACTTAATCACACGTAGCATAAAATAATACAATCGAATAAATGGCAAAAATCAGCCCACTGGCTTTTATAGACCCCTCCGCCACAATTGGTGATAATTGTGAGATAGGTCCGTTCTGCTTTGTTGACAAGAACGTTGTGATTGGCGACAACAATGTGCTTATGAACAGTGTGACCCTGCTTGAGGGCACCCGTATGGGAAATGGTAACATCATCCACCCAGGCGCTGTTATAGGCGGCATACCTCAAGACCTTAAATTCAAGGGCGAGGAAAGTCTCGCAATAATCGGTGACAACAATAAGATTCGTGAGAACGTCACCATCAACCGTGGCACTGCGTCAAAAGGCAAGACTGTGGTAGGCAGCAACAACCTCATCATGGAGAATGCCCACGTGGCTCACGACTGCGTATTTGGCAACGGCATTATCATGGGTAACTCCACGAAGTTGGCCGGTGAGGTTGTTATAGACGACTATGCAATAATAAGTGCCGTGGTATTGGTACACCAGTTCTGTCGTATCGGTGGCTACACCATGGTTCAGGGCGGTTCCCGCACCAGCAAGGACATACCTCCTTTCATTATCGGCGGCAAGGAGCCGATAGCATATTGCGGACTTAATATAGTGGGACTTCGCAGGCGCCAGTTCTCCCGTGACGTGATAGAGAATATCCATGACGCCTACCGGTTGATTTACAACAGCAACCTCACTATCAAGGAGGCAATAGACCAGATAAACTTCGGCATACCGATGTGTCCGGAGGTGGAGTATATAGTGGACTTTGTGTCAAAATCTGAACGCGGAATAATCAGATAAAAAGTCTGTGAGATGATTTACCGTTTTATTATCATATCCAACGAGGTTGAGAACTTCATGCGTGAGATCAAGATTGACGCTCACGACACATTCCTTTCACTCCATAAGGCCATCCTCCATACTTGCGGCTACGATGACGAAGAAATGACTTCCTTCACAATTTGCGACGACGGTTGGGTTAAAGGCCAGGAGGTGATGCTCACGGATATGGGAACTTCGTCAGAGCAGGATTCCTATGTGATGGAATCCACACGTCTGTCTGAATTGCTGATTGACGAGAAACAACACCTGATCTACACCTATGACATGTTCGCAGAGCGTATGTTTTTCATAGAGTTGTCTCAGATTGTTCCAAAAGAGCATCTTGATGAGCCTGTAGTTAGCCGGAGCCAGGGAGAAGCGCCACCACAACGTATCGATTTCGACAGTCTGATGAACCGTAACCCCATTGTGATTGGTGGAGGCGCAGACTATGTGGACGAGGATATGCTGACCTCCGACGATTTCGATGATGAGGATTTGGAAATCGGAGGACTTGACATAAGTGACGGTGAGCCTTTCTGATGAAGACTCTTCTGGTCATAACTGGTCCGACAGCCGTCGGTAAGACAGAGCTTAGCCTTAGGATGGCTAAGCTTTTATCGTCTCCGGTTATTTCCGCAGACTCCAGGCAGATGTATCGCGACATGAAAATCGGGACTGCCGCTCCAACAACAGATGAATTATCCGAGGCAGAGCATTATTTTGTCCACACACTTAATCTCGAAGACTATTACAGCGCGGCCAAATATGAGGAGGATGCCCTCTGCTTGCTTGAGCGCTTGTTTTCCTATCATGACACCTTGCTTATGACAGGTGGCAGCATGATGTATATTGACGCTGTGTGCGACGGTATAGATGAAATGCCGACAGTAGATTCAGATGTGCGTGAGATGATCCGCTTAAAGCTCGAGACTCAGGGTTCAGACGGCCTTGCGGCAGAGTTGAAGGTGCTTGACCCAAGTTATTATGCTGTGGTAGATATGAAAAACACAAAACGCATTATGCATGCGCTCGAGATATGCTATATGAGTGGCCGTCCATATTCATCTTTCCGTACCGGGCAAAAGAAGGAGCGGCCTTTCAGAATAGTCAAGGTGGGGCTGGACCGTGCCCGGGATGTGCTTTTCGACCGTATTAACCGCCGTGTGGGTATGATGATGGATCAAGGACTTATGGAAGAGGCGTTGAGCCTTTATCCATTCCGTCATCTCAACTCGCTCAACACAGTGGGATATAAAGAGCTGTTCAACGTTATTGACGGCACGTGGGATTTACCTTTCGCAGTGGAGCGCATAAAGAAGAACACCCGCGTCTATGCCAAGAAACAGCTCACATGGATGAAGAAAGACCCTTCGATGCATTGGATTGATATGGATAGTTGCTCCACATCCGTAGCTGTTGACACAATCGTCAAATTGATAGGTTGAAAAATTATCAAAGTTATTTTTGATGATTTCTGTTTATTTTTGTATCTTCGCAAAAAATAATGATAGACATGGCAAAACAAGACAAGAGGAAACGTGGCTTTTTTGCATGGTACTGGGCACAGTACCGTGGTCGTTGGTATCAGAGGATAATAACTCCGATAGCTTCTTTGTTTGTCTTGTTTTTCCTGTTTATGGGCTCAGTGGACGCCAACCTGTTTTGGTTGTTCGGTAACTCTCCTTCGTTGGAGATGCTTGAGAACCCCATGTACAGCGAGGCGTCGCTGATATACAGCAGCGACAAGGTGCTTATCGGCAAATTCTACACAGAGAACCGCTCAGCCGTGAAGTATGAGGACATCTCGCCCTATGTCATCCAGGCTCTGATCAGTACTGAGGACGAACGTTTCTATCAGCACAACGGGGTGGATTATCAGGGAATACTCGGTGCTGTGAAAGACATAATAGCCGGGCATCCTCGTGGCGCAAGCACCATAACCCAGCAATTGGCAAAGAACATGTTCAAGATGCGTCAGCAGAACACCGACGGCATCCTCTGCAAGGTTCCTGTGCTGAGAACCATGATAATGAAGGCCAAGGAATGGAACACCGCATACAAGATAGAGAATATATACACCAAGAAGGAGATACTGACTCTTTATCTCAACACCGTGGACTTCGGCAGCAACACCTTCGGAATCAAGACCGCCGCCAAAACCTATTTCAATACGACTCCCGCCGAGCTGACCATCGAGCAGGCAGCCACTCTTGTCGGCCTTCTCAAAGCCACGACCTACTATAACCCTATGATCAACCCAGACAACAGCCGTCAGCGCAGGGATGTGGTGATTGACAATATGCGACGACACGGCATGATTTCTCCTAGCGAGGCAGAGGAGGCGAAGTCCAAGGGCATAGAGCTGAGTCTGAACATAGAGGACGCTTTCGACGGGCAGGCCCAGTATTTCCGTGAGGCGGTGAAGGACTATCTGAAGGAATGGTGTGAATATCATAATATAAACCTCTACACCGACGGACTGAAAATATACACCACAATCGACACCCGTATGCAGCGCTATGCCGAGCAGGCGGTGATGAAGCAGATGAACTACCTCCAGGGTCAGTTCGACAATCATTGGGGCGGACAGCAGCCTTGGAGAGACAAGCACGGACGTGTGATTCCCAATTTTATTGAGAATGTAGCAAAGCAGTCCACTTACTACAAGGAGCTGGCGGCACGGTATATTGACACCCCCGACTCCGTGGATTATTACATGAATAAGCCACATAAGGTAAAGCTTTTCTCCTACACTGGCAGCAACCGTTCTATTGAACGGACGATGTCGTCAATGGACTCAATCCGGTATATGGTGAAATTTCTCCATTGCGGCTTCGTGGCTATGGAACCCCAGACCAGTTATGTGCGTGCCTGGGTTGGAGATGTTGACTTCGGCACATGGAAATACGACAAGGTGAGGGCATTACGTCAGCCAGGCTCCACGTTCAAACTCTTTGTCTATGGCTCCGCGTTTGAGTTTTTGGGCCTCGTGCCTATGGACCGTCGTCTTGATACGTCGGTGGCAATCCGCTATAAAGACTCCAACGGTCATGTATGCACCTGGAACGTGAGAAACTCAGGCGGCGGCAGCTCAGAGCAGGAAATCCCGATTCGCACGGCGTTTGCACGTTCGGTTAATACCGTCGCAGCTCGTTTGGGTCTTGAGGCTGGAATCTCTAATGTTGTGGGGCTGGCTCACCGCATGGGTATCCGCTCAGAGCTTGAATACACTCCGGCTATATCGCTCGGGGCCTGCGACGTGTCGCTTATCGACATGGTAGATGCTTATTGCTGTGCCGTGAACGACGGTATGCGCCGCAAGCCGATATTGGTGTCGAGGATTGAGGACCGCGACGGCAATGTTATATATGACTGTACTCAGAATGTAGATCCCGCCGAGCAGGTGATATCTTACCGCACATCTTATTTCCTTCAGCAGCTTCTGCAGGCCGGAACCCATGATCCAGGCGGTACATCGAGAAGAATCTGGGATTTTGTGGATTCCACCAAGTGTGATGTTGGTGGCAAGACCGGCACCACGTCTAATTATTCCGACGCATGGTTTATAGGTTGTACTCCTCGGTTGGTGGGTGGTGCCTGGATAGGTGGCGAATATCGCAGCATCCATTTTCGCAACGGAGCTTTAGGTCAGGGTGCCAGGACCTCTTTGCCTGTGTTCGGCTATTTTATGAGCAAGGTTCTGGCTGACAACGGACTGGCGTATTACAGGGCGCGATTTAAACCTCCGAAACATTTCATCACACCGTCGAGCTATTCACAAAATGCTCCTCAGACAGATGAGGATCGTGGCAACTACTATGACGACGACCAGCCAGCCAACTCACCAGAAGATTATGCCCCTTCTAACAGGTCTGACTCATCGGTAAGACCCCGTCAACAGGATATCTCCAACGGTATAGATGTCTCTAACGCACATGAGCAACAGCCTCTTGAAACACAGATAGAGGAAGACTTCTTCGAGTGATTCTGTTTTTCATATAGCTTCTCATCCATAAACCTTAAATTAATCTTTGTTCTTAAATCCCTAAATCTGAAACCAGTTGATTGATCTCGACAACCCCCAGTTTAAGAACGCCATGCACATTGTGCAGTTCACGAATAACTCGCTTTTCCTCACGGGAAAGGCGGGTACGGGAAAGTCAACGTTTCTGAAATATATACGTGAGCATACAAGCAAAGAGCATGTTGTGCTCGCCCCGACTGGAATAGCCGCAATTAACGTGGGCGGATCCACTCTCCACAGCTTTTTCAAGCTTCCTTTCCATCCCCTTACTCCCGACAATCCCAATTATTCAACAATTCCGAAGTTGCGTTCCTTCCTTAAATACAACAAGGAGCACACCAAGATGATAAAGAGTCTTGAGCTGGTGATTGTCGATGAGATTTCCATGGTCAGGGCCGATATCATAGACTTTGTGGACCGTATTCTCCGGGTTTATTCCGGCAATATGCGCCAACCTTTCGGGGGCAAGCAGATGTTGTTTGTTGGTGACGTGTTCCAGTTGGAGCCGGTAGTCACCCGTGACGAGCGTGAGATCTTGAACCGTTTCTACGAGTCTCCCTATTTCTTCTCAGCCCATGTGTTCAGGGAGATGCAACTTGTGTCGGTTGAGCTGACAAAGGTGTACCGTCAGACTGACAAGGCCTTTATCGGTATCTTGGACCATATACGCAACAA
>JAZUMZ010000188.1:0-5601 GCA_045603885.1 Bacteroidaceae bacterium
GACATGGCTACGATCCGACTTCTGCACTGCGTTTGCGACCCGGGGTTATTAACATGTAACCTCTCCGAGGTTATAACACAAAGGGAGAAATGGCGTGCCTCTGGCACTTGGAATTAGAAACGGCGAATTATGCGAATTGGACGAATTTATGGCGTGCCTGCGGCACTCAAATCTTTTAATCCTTAAATCCAGCGCGAAGCGCGATGTAATTATTACAACAAGGATTAAAGGATAAAAAGGATTTTGGCGTGCTTGCGGGGCTTTTGTATAAACCTTTCAACGCCGGCATCTTGCCGGCGTTGAAAGGTTGGGTCACTCTATGTGAAATGTGTTATTGCACCGCACGGACTGGCAATCCGTCACCACGGGCTTTATGGACTTGGCTAAAGTCGGTGTTGCTGTTGTCGGAATATGTTTCTTCCGGGTCATAACAATAATTGTGGTGGAGGGCAATGGCATCAGGCATGATACACCATTCCTGGTATGTCGTTGTTGCATTCGTTGTCCAGTACTCAAGCGGTGTGTATATGTCGTAGTAGAACTTGTCATCACGTTTCTGACCGCAGTAAGGGATGAAAATACGGTTGCCGTTTGCGGCGGTGACTTTCAGGCCCGGTGTGCCGTTCAATTTTGTGCCCTCTTTTGTGAATCCTGCGCTGTTTAGTTTCATGAACCGCTCTATTGTCGGCATATACCATGAGCCGCCCCATGACTTACGAGCTACATCGTATTCGGCGTGCAGCACACCTTGGTCGTTCCACATTCCCCATTTATAAGTCCAGAATTCCGACCCGTCTTCCTCATTGACATATAAATAGGCGGTCTCGTTCTCTGTTGTGGCTCCATAGAAACTCAACTCTTTGGTGCCTCCCCAACAGTAGTAGCCTCCTGTTTCCCAAGGAGCTGACGCGCCGATGTTGCAGCATGCCCATTTTCCGGCAGCCCCCATGTCTATGACATGTGGATGGTTGTTGTCGGGACAATAATTCTCTTTTGCCGCCTCGTCGGGCTCAATATCCTCGGGGTCGGACTTGTCGGCTCCATAAGCGGGACGTATTGCCAGCCCGAGGTAACGGTCGGAGGCACCGGTGACAAACCGGTCGTCCTTCCACATTGTCGTTTTCCATTCCAAATCATCGAAATAGATGCTTTTTGCACTGATTACATCATCTTTCTGAAGTGATGCCGACCAGT
The DNA here is from genome assembly GCA_045603885.1 of Bacteroidaceae bacterium. Classification (GTDB taxonomy): domain Bacteria; phylum Bacteroidota; class Bacteroidia; order Bacteroidales; family Bacteroidaceae; genus UBA3839. Next base: position 1,195 of record JAZUMZ010000188.1, read on the forward strand.
AGTGCGCACCGTTATATGACGGGTTTTTGGGCACGAAAATCTTGTTTCCGTTGGAAGCTGTGATTTTCCATCCATAGGCTCCATTCAGCTCTGTCCATTGCATTTCCAAGTCGATCAGGCCGACAAGCTGGCGGAACGATGGCATTGCCCATTTGCTCTGCCATGCCGCTGTCGCCGCGTCGTATTTCGTGCCAGCGATGTTTCTGCCAAGATAATGTACGGTCTCTGCGCTGCCGTCGCAGTGAGCGTAATTGCTCCAGGAATAGGATTCTTTTGTGGCAGTCTCTCCCCATGCGTATAATCCTCCATATTCCCAAGGCCCCTCGGCACCGACATTGCAGCATGCCCACTTGCCTGCGCTTCCCATATCGATTATATGAGGGTGGTTGGAGTTAGGGCAGATGCCCGCCAAAACAGCCGGGTCGTCGGGATTATCGGGCTTGATGGAATTTCCGATGACCGGACGTATGCTATAGCCATAACGGCGTTCGTCCCAAACGAAATTTGTGTAATCTTCGCGTTTGTAGAAGCGATAAGCCATACTTAAGTAATCCCAATCGCTGTAAAGTGTTGAAGTCCAGTAGAACAGCTGCCCCTCATCCCAGTGGTAGCTTTCTATTTTACGTCCGGCTGCCGGCAGGAAAATCTTATTTCCGTTTTTATGTGACAGCAGCCAGCCTTTGACACCGTTTAACTCATACCATTGGGTCGTTCCAAAAGTGACATAAGAGCCTATGCTCTCATTATAACGGTATTTCTCAATAGTGACGAGCAGATCTAACTGGCTCTGTGACGGCATGCACCATTTCCCTCCCATGACTGCTTGCGCCGCGTCAAACGCAGTTCCGGCAATATCCGGGCCGAGGTCATAGCAATTATTGTATGACCCTTTGCATTGGGTGTATGTGCTCCAGTCGTAAAAGTCTTTTGTGGAGACTTCTCCCCATGCATAATGTCCTCCGTATTCCCAAGGCGCTTGCGCACCGACATTGCAGCATGACCATTGTCCCAGGTCACCCATGTCGATGACATGTGGATGGTTGTTGTCGGGACATATTCCTGCCTCCACAGCCGGGTCGTCCGGCTCGACATTGCCGGCGATGATGTTTATGACCATGACAATGTCCGTTATGTCGATAGCTCCGTCTCCACTGACATCTGATGTCTCTTTGAACTCGGTGCTGATACCTGCAATGCAGTTGATGATGGCTACGACATCGCTGATGTCCACCGTTCCGCTGAGATTGACATCTCCTTTTTTTGGTTTTGGATTTCCGTAAGTCACATTGCCATTAGCCTCAGAAGCTGACAGGGAATTAAAAAACGGATGTGTGTGATTGACGACGCTGTTTGCCCATGCCGATGATCTGACATTGGCTGTTGCAAAAACCGCAAACAGAAAAATAAACCGCATGAAGATATTCATAGGCCATTCAATTTTATTTTATAATACGGTTTGTCTCCGTATCGGGGAAAACCACGGTGGGCTTGAATGTCTTTGCCTCCTCAAAATCCATGATCGCGTAAGATATAATGATAATGACGTCGCCTACCTGCACTTTTCGCGCGGCGGCTCCGTTGAGGCAAACACATCCGCTTCCTCGCTCACCTTTGATTATATATGTCTCGAAACGCTCTCCGTTGTTGTTGTCCACAATCTCAACCTTCTCACCTGCAATCAGATTGGCCGCATCCATCAGGTCTTCGTCGATGGTGATGCTGCCCATGTAGTGGAGATTGGATTCTGTGACCGTCACACAATGGAGTTTGGATTTCAATACTTCTATCTGCATAGTCTTAAAGTTTTGTAACCTTATTTATATCTGATGTTGTCGATAAGCCTGACGGGTATCTGACCGCAGAACACAGTGATGCAGCCGACGATATCCTGGGAGTCATCCCAGCTGTTGAGTGAGAGCAGGCTCTTTCCGTCAACAATCTCGTAGTATTGCACCTCCAGGCCTTCAACAGCGTTGATGGTATCCACAACCCACTGGCGTGTCTCAGGTAGGGTGTGTGCTTTCGCATATTTCTGGCTGGCAAACAGGGCTTTGGAGATGTTCACCGCAATCTTGCGCTCGTCGTCGGTTAGGAGTGAGTTGCGGCTGCTCAGAGCCAATCCGTCTTCCTCGCGAACGATGGGACAGGGACAAATCTCCAAGGGGTAGCCTTGGTCGGCTACCATTGCCTTGATGACAGCAATCTGCTGGAAGTCTTTCTCTCCGAAATAAGCCTTGTCGGGCTCCACCATCATAAACAGCTTGCTTACAATCTGGCACACGCCGTTGAAATGTCCGGGCCGGAATCCGCCTTCCATGACCTCGTCGGTTGGTGGATAGCTGAAATGGCGTGTGTCGGGCTCAGGGTAAATCTCCTCCACGGACGGTGCGAATGCCACTGTGGCTCCTATACTTTCGAGCAAGGCGCAGTCGGCTTCGAGCGTGCGTGGATATTTGGCAAGGTCGTTCTTGTCGTTAAACTGGGTGGGGTTCACAAATATGCTCACGACTGTAACGTCGTTCTCAGCCACGCTTCTTCTGACCAGTGACGCGTGTCCGGCATGCAGGGCACCCATGGTTGGAACCAATCCAACAGATTTGTTCTCAGAGCGGTAAGCTGTTAATATGCTCCGCAATTCTGCAATCGTATGAACAATTTTCATCTTATATTTGCCTTTAACGAACAATTGTGTCTTTTCGAAAAATTTTTTGCAAATATACGAGTTTTATACGAATAACAAAAATAATTTAATGTTTATTCGTAGCGTATCGCCTCAATCGGGTCCATGCGGGCTGCTTTCTGTGCAGGGAAATATCCGAAGCCCACGCCGATAACGGTGCAGACCGCGAAAGAGACAAATATCGACCACAGGGGGATTGAGGCCGGGAGTCCGAATGACGAGCATATGAGTGTGCCGAGCCATCCTACAATGATGCCAAGTATTCCGCCGGTGATGCTTATCAACGTGGATTCAATCAAGAATTGGTTGCTTATGTCCAACCCCCTGGCTCCCACAGACATACGCAGACCGATCTCTTTGGTGCGTTCGGTCACCGACACGAGCATGATGTTCATGATGCCTATTCCTGCCACAAGCAGGGAGAAGGCCGCGGCTACGACGAGAATGATTGTTATGGTGTCCATAGTTGATGACATGGTCTCCATCATCTCCTGCTGGCTGCGTATGGTGAAATCGTCCTCCGCGTCTCCTTTAAGCTCATGGGACTGACGCAACACTCCGGTCAGCTCCTCGATTGCGTCGTCGGTCAGCTCCTCTGTTATCGCAGAGCAGTTGATTGACGAGAAGAAGGTCTGCGCCAAGACACGCTTCATCACTGTTGTGTAAGGAGCCACCATCACGTTGTCCTGGTCCATGCCCCAAGAGTTGTAGCCCTTGGATTTCAACACTCCCACTATACGAAGCGGTATGGATTTGAAACGTATGGTTTTGCCTACAGGGTCTCCACCGTCGGGAAACAACTCGTCCACAATGGTCTTGCCCACCACGCACACTTTTGCGCTCTTGCGGATGTCATCCTCGGTGAAGAAGTCTCCGTCCTCAATGGTCCACAGCTTAATTTTGAGGTAGTCAAGTCCCTCGCCGTAAAGACTTGTGGTGGTGTTGTTGGCTCCATATATTGCCTGACCGCTGGCTGTCACCTCAGGCGATACATAAGTGACGTATTTCTTGTTACGCTCAATCTGCTCATAGTCCTTCTGTTTCAAAGTCTGCATGGCAGACGGATCCTGCCTGACTCCTCCTCGCATCTCGGCGCCGGGACGAATCATAATCACGTTGGTACCCATCTGTGCGATATTAGCCCGCACACTTTCTTTTGAACCCTGGCCAATGGCCATCATGATAATAACCGCAGCCACGCCAATAATGATGCCGAGCATCGACAGGAAAGAGCGGAACTTGTTGTTGAAAATCGCTCTTATTGCTATACGAAACAGATTAAGTATGCTCATTTTTCAAATATTCACTTGTCAGTTTTTCTCTTAACTATTACGCTCAATCATCCTGAGGAAGCGGCAATGCCGCCAAGGCCTCCTCAGCCGACAGAATGTTGGGGTTGACAGTGTCCTCACGAACCTTACCGTCGCGCAGGTTTATGTTTCTGGATGAATATTGCGCGATTTCCGGGTTGTGGGTCACAAATATAATCGTGCGTCCCTCCTTGTGCAGTTTCTGGAAAAGCACGAGCATCTCAAATGATGTGCGTGTGTCGAGATTTCCCGTTGCCTCGTCCGCAAGAATCACGGCCGGGTCGTTCACCAGAGCGCGGGCTATGGCCACACGCTGCATCTGACCTCCAGACATCTGGTTGGACTTGTGGTCAAGGCGGTTGCCAAGTCCCACAGCCTGAAGAGCCTTGATTGCCGCCTCACGCCGCTGCTCGGCGG
>JAZUMZ010000189.1:0-12066 GCA_045603885.1 Bacteroidaceae bacterium
TACGATCCGACTTATTCATTCAGGCTTTCCTAGCAGAGGAGACGGACCGGCGGGTCCGTCTCCAAGGAAAGGAAAGAATAGAGGCGGATCTTTATGATACGACTTCTTCTGACAATACGAAACGTAAAAGAACCAATATAGCCTATGTCCAGAATAGTCATACTCGGAGCAGCCGAAAGCGGTGCGGGTGCTGCAGTCCTTGCCAAGAAGCAAGGATTCGACGTTTTTGTCTCCGACCTCTCTGAAATTAAGCAGAAATACAAGCAACAACTTGATAAACACGGAATTGAGTGGGAAGAGAAACAACATACAGAGGAGAAAATCCTCAATGCCGACGAAATCATAAAAAGTCCGGGAATACCAGATACGGCGCCTATGATGCGCAAAGTAAGGGAAAAGGGTATCCATGTGATTAGTGAGATTGAGTTTGCCGGACGATATACGTCTGCCAAGATGATATGCATCACCGGTTCAAATGGAAAGACAACCACAACATCGCTGATATATCATATACTGAAAGGGGCTGGTTATAATGTGGGACTGGCTGGAAATATTGGCAGCAGCCTCGCTTTGCAGGTGGCGGAGAGCGATTTCGACTATTATGTAATCGAGCTCTCAAGCTTCCAACTCGACAATATGTATGATTTTAAGGCTGATATCGCTGTGCTTATGAATATTACGCCAGACCATCTCGATCGCTACGATTTCAAGATGCAGAACTATGTGGACTCAAAGATGAGAATCACGCAAAATCTAACCGAGAACGACGCATTCGTATTCTGGAACGACGACCCGGTGGTGAAAAAAGAGCTGGATAAGTACAACCTCAAATGCCAGCTTTACCCGTTCTCGGAGTTTCACGAGAGCGACGCCATAGCATACAGCGAGGAGAGGGAGTACGTGATAGAGAAACCCACGCCGTTCAACATGGAGTTGGAAGAGCTGGCACTAAGGGGTAAACACAATCTATACAACTCACTTGCAGCTGGTATAACAGCAAACATTGCCGGAGTGTCAAATGAGTTTATACGTAAGGGACTTAGCAGCTTTGCCGGTGTGGAGCACCGCTTGGAACCGGCCGGAAAGGTCAGGGGGGTTGAGTTTATCAACGACTCCAAGGCTACAAATGTAAATGCATGCTGGTATGCGTTGGAGAGTATGAGAAAACCTACAGTCCTCATTCTAGGAGGTATAGACAAGGGCAATGACTATTCGGAGATTTTCGAACTCGTAAAGGAAAAATGTATAGGATTGGTTTTTCTTGGAGTGGACAACAAAAAACTGCATGAGGCGTTTGACCAGTTCGGATTACCAACAGCCGACGTTACATCAATGAAAGACTGCGTGAACAGATGCTATGAGATGGCAACAACGGGAGCTTGCGTGCTTCTCAGTCCATGCTGTGCGAGTTTCGACCTCTTTAAGAACATGGAAGACCGTGGAGAGCAGTTCAAGCTATATGTAAAGGAATTGTAAACAAAGATAATAACAGAGGTAATGGGAAAGAAAATCAGCGAATTCTTCAAACTTAACATAATCAAGGGAGATATCGGCATATGGATGATATTCTTCTTCTTGAGTATGGTGTCGGTCACAACAATATACAGTGCTTCCAGCAGACTCACGTTTGAGTCGGGAAAACATTGGGAACCAGTCATATCGCAGGCGGGATTCCTTATTGTGGGATTTGTGCTTGCGGTGATCGTAAGTAAGATTCCATGCAAGTTTTTCAAGCTGTTCCCAATTATCGGACTGCCCATTGCGGCCATCATGCTCGTTTACGTGATGGTGGCGAAACAACAGATTAACGACACAAACAGGTGGATTACAATGTTTGGAGTCAGCTTCCAGCCTTCTGAGATAGCTAAGACCATGCTTATTCTTGCAACGGCGGTTATTCTCTCAAAACTGCAAAAAGAAGAGAAGATAAAGACTAAAAAAGGCGTGAAAACCGTGGTCAGGGCTACCAAGGGAGGACATGCAAAGGCGTTCAAGATGGTATTGACTATGGCATTGATTATATGCGGTCTTATCATGCCGGAGAACTTCTCAACGGCAATGATGCTGTTCCTTGTTGTTGTGATTATGATGTTTATAGGCAATGTGCCTAAAGACCTTATGTTCAAGGGACTGGCGGCACTGATTGTGGCTGGAGTCGTGTGTGTTATAGCACTTATCATTACACCTGACGAAACACTTAGGTCAGTTATGAAACGAGCACCTGTATGGAAACACAGGGTGGAAACTAAGCTTGGAATGATTGAGGTCGATAAGAACTCTCAGGAATACAAGGACAAGACTTTGCAGGAGGACATGTCGAAAGTGGCAATAGCTTCTTCTGGAATTATGGGAGTGGGCGTTGGAAACTCTGAGTCCAGAGACTTCCTTCCACACGCCGAGAACGACTTCATTTATTCCATTATTGTTGAGGAGACAGGAATACTCGGGGCGGTCTTCTTGTTGCTCTTGTTTGTCATGCTTCTGATTAGGGTGGGGCGTATAGCACAGAAATGCGACCGATTCTTCCCGGCATTTCTTGTCATAGGTCTGGGGACTATTATGGTCATTCAGGCTATGGTAAACATGTCGGTAGCAGTGGGACTTATGCCTGTAACAGGGCAGACGCTGCCGCTCATAAGCCACGGAGGTACATCAATACTCATCACCAGCTTCAACTTTGGAATGATTCTCAGCGTAAGCAGGTATGCGGCTAATGTGCAGAAGAACGGGGCAAAGGTGACTAAGAAAATCGATGAAGAGGAAACTCTATACGAGACCAATGAGATTTACAGCCCTGTCGGGATGGCATAGAGAACCCTTCAAGGTGAGTTTAAACACAACACGATATAGACAACATATAAATAACTTCAATATATGAGTAATCTTAAAGTCATTGTCAGTGGAGGAGGAACGGGTGGACACATATTCCCGGCTATATCCATAGCAAACGAGATTAAAGCTCAGCATCCCGACGCTGAAATTATGTTCGTGGGAGCAGAGGGACGTATGGAAATGCAGAGAGTGCCCGATGCTGGCTATAAGATTATAGGTCTGCCAATTCAGGGGTTCAACCGAAAGAATATGTTGAAAAACGTGGCGGTCCTGTTCAAAATCTGGAAAAGCCAGAGAATGGCGAAAAAGATTATCAAGGATTTCCAACCCGATATTGCGGTGGGAGTGGGAGGATATGCCAGCGGACCACTGCTCAATCAGGCAGCGAAGATGGGCGTGCCCATACTCATACAAGAGCAAAATTCATATGCGGGAGTGACAAATAAAATTCTGGCAAAGAAAGCCAGGAAGATATGTGTGGCATATGAAGGGATGGAGAGATTCTTCCCTAAGGACAAAATCATGCTTACTGGAAATCCTGTCAGACAGAATCTGCTCAATGTGAAGATAACCAAAGAGGAGGCTCGAAAGAAAATCGGACTGGAGCCGGAAAAGAAGACCCTGCTCGTCATTGGAGGAAGCCTGGGAGCCAGGACCGTCAACGAGAGTATATTGCAGCACATAGAGGAGATACGTGAAGACAAAGACATACAGGTGGTGTGGCAGCACGGAAAGTTCTATGCTTCAGAAATTAAAGAGGCTCTGGCTAAGCAAGACAAGGTCGGGAACCTGCATCCCATGGAGTTTATAAAAGAAATGGACATGGCTTACGCTGCCGCCGATCTGGTTATATCAAGAGCAGGCGCAAGCTCCATATCAGAGATATGTCTGCTCGCCAAGCCGAGTATTCTTGTGCCCTCGCCTAACGTGGCGGAGGATCATCAGACAAAAAACGCAATGGCGCTTTCTACGAAAGGTGCGGCGATTCTCGTCAAAGACATAGAGGCAAGAGACAAACTCGTGCCAATGGCTTTGAAAACCATACACGACGATGAGGCTCTGGCTTCTTTGTCAAAGGAAGCCGGAAAAATGGCTCTGCCTGACTCTGCGAAAATCATTGCTGAGGAAGTATGGAAAATTGTAAACACAAAAACTAAGAACTAAAAACTCAACTCTCTCCATGATACAATCTATATATTTCGTAGGAGCTGGTGGCATTGGCATGAGTGCGATTATCCGCTATTTTCTTGCTAAAGGCTATAATGTGGGAGGATATGACAAGACACCCACTCCGCTCACTCAAGCTCTCATAGAAGAGGGGGCAGACATACATTTTGAGGAAAACGTAAATCTTATAAAGCCGTGTTTCAAAGACAAGGACACAACACTTGTGGTATATACTCCGGCTGTGCCAGAGGAGCACGAGGAACTGGTCTTTTTCAGAAAGAACGGGTTCAGGGTACAGAAACGGGCTCAGGTGCTCGGATTGCTCACAAAAGAACTGAAAGGACTTTGTGTGGCGGGTACTCACGGTAAAACCACTACGTCGGCTATGATTGCGCATCTCATGCATCAATCGCATGTCGATTGCAACGCATTCCTTGGAGGTATCACGAAAAATTATGGAACCAACTATATTCTTTCTGAGAAAAGTCCGTTTGTCGTCATAGAGGCCGATGAGTTCGACCGATCTTTCCATTGGCTCTCACCGTATATGTCGGTCATCACAGCAACTGACCCCGACCACCTTGATATATATGGGACTAAAGAAGCATATCTCGAAAGTTTTGAGCATTATTCATCGCTTATACAAGATGGAGGAGCTCTGGTCATTCACACAGGATTGGAAATGAGACCAAGGGTGAAACCAGGGGTGAGAATTTATGAATACTCAATAAATAATGGAGACTTCCATGCCGAAAACATTAGAATCGGAAACGGAGAGATATTTTTCGACCTCGTGTCTCCTGTTGAGAATATAAAGGACATTCAGCTCGGTGTGCCTGTAAGCATAAATATCGACAACGGAGTCGCAGCAATGGCTGTTGCGCAGCTCAACGGACTTACCGCCGAGGAAATAAAGAGGGGGATGAGAACATACGAGGGAGTGGACCGTAGGTTCGATTTCAAGATTAAAGATAAAAAGGTTGTGTTCCTCAGCGATTATGCACATCATCCCAATGAGATTGAGCAGAGTGTGAAATCAATACGCCAATTGTACAGCGACAGAAAGATTGCAGCTGTTTTCCAGCCTCACCTGTACACACGCACACGAGACTTCTACAAGGAGTTTGCGGAGAGTCTCTCGCTGCTTGATACAGTCTATCTTTGCGACATCTACCCGGCAAGGGAGCTGCCCATACCAGGAGTGACATCTAAACTCATATACGACAACTTGAGACCGGAAGTGGAGAAATACATGATACACAAGGAGAACGTGGTGAAGACCATGACAGAGGGTGACTTCGACGTGCTCGTATCGCTTGGTGCAGGAGACCTTGAGGATTATGTCCCGGAGATCGAGCAGGCGCTCAGGAAAAAATTCGGATTATAGAACAACCACCACTATATAATACAATTCAATCATGACAATGCCTAAATTCTTGAAAATAACGGTTTTTATGCTGCTCTTCGTGGCTGTGGCGGTATATGTTGGCTTTGCCTTCTTTGGTATGGAGTCAACCAATCCCAACGAGGTGTGTGACGAGGTGCTGGTTATGATTGATGACGATCCGGACGTGATGCTTGACAGTGCGGCTGTCATTTCTTTGCTGGAAAAAAGTGGAGAGAATCCAATGGGAAAGAAAATGGGAGCGATTGATATGGGCGCGATGGAGAAGGTGATATCAAAGAATCCGTTTGTCACTCAGGTAAAATGCTACGGAAACAACAGCGGAATGGAAGTGGGGAAAGGGCGCGTCTGCATACAAGTGGAGCAGATGATACCAGTTTTGCTCGTCTTCGACAATAATAACAATCACTTCTATGCCGATGCGGTTGGTAATGTGATTGAGTCAGACTCGCTTTATGCCAGGAACCTGCTCGTGGCTAATGGAGAAATCAACCGAAACTATGTAGTGGCGGAACTGATTCATCTGGCACAGTATATAAAACAGGACAATTTCTGGGACAACCAGATTGAGCAGATTTATGTGGAGTACGACAAGGATAAACAGAGAGTGGTGACACTTGTACCAAGGGTCGGCGACCACAAAATCTATCTCGGACCAATTGATAATTTTGAGAAGAAACTTGTAAGACTCAGGAAATTTTACGAGAGGGGATTGCCGGTCGTGAGTTGGAGCAAGTATTCCATTCTTAATCTTGAGTATGACAACCAGGTCGTCGGGGTTATCAGGGGACAAGAGCAAAAAGTAGTTGTCAAAGATGAGCAGACACAACAGCCGGCGCAGGAAGGACAAACCGAACCGCAGACAACGACTCAAAACGACAACCAAAATACCGCCGAAACGGCACAACAACAACCTTCGCAGGATGTGGTAACACAAGGAGCTGCTCAACCAGCGGATGCTCAGCCTGCAAATGGCGCTGGAGGAAATAGTCAGAAACCGGAAAGTGCAAACACCTATGTTAACGCAAATAATTAACCAGACTATAACGCATCACAGACTGAAACTGAAAAAAAACAAATAACACTCATCACATATGGGAAACGAACCGATTATTGTTGCGATAGAACTCGGCACGTCGCGAATTTCTGGAATCGCGGGAAAAAAGAAGGATGGAAACCTCACTATTCTCGCATACGCCGAGGAGCAGACCACGGCCTGCATTAAGCGTGGCCTCGTCTATAATGTGGAGAAGACGACGCAGAGCATACGCAATGTGCTCGACAAACTCAGCAGCACGTTGAATCAGGAAATTAAACGTGTATATGTAGGAATTGGAGGACAGTCAGTGAGGTCGGTGAAGAAGAAAGTGCCGAGAAACATGCTCACACAAACATCAATCACGGCCGCACATATCGATGAACTCAAAAAACAAGGTATGGACATAGCTATACCCGACTGCGAGTTGTTGGCTAACATTGTCCAGGGATATATCGTTGACTCTAATCCGACAAACGAGCCGCAGGGAGTCTTCGGAACTAACATCGAGGGCGAGTTCCTTAACATCATAGCAAGAACGCAGCTCAGGGGAAATATACAGACCTGCTTCAACAACGTGGGTGTGGAGATTGCAGGGACATTGCTCTCAGCGCTGGAGCTGTCAAAAAATATTCTCAAAGAGCAGGAGATGAGGGCAGGATGTGCTATGATTGACCTCGGAGCCGGAACTACCACTGTGGTGGTTTACAAGCAGAATGTAGTCAGATACCTGGTTACGCTGCCTATCGGATTCAACAATATTGTGGACGACCTGAAAACTTTGCTGCAGATTGAGGAAAAAGAGGCTTGCGAAGTTCTGATGAAGTATGGCAATGCTTATATAGATGCTGATGACGATACAGCCGATCTTCACAACTCTGTATATACAACATCAACTGGAGTTAAGAAGAAGCTTATTGTAATCCACGAGATGATTGAGGCAAGACTTACTGAGATCATTGCTAACGCGGTGGAGCAAATCCATAACAGTGGATACGCGGCGTCGCTGCTCGCTGGAATCATCATAACAGGTGGTGGTGCCAATATGAAGAATATAGACAAGGCGTTCAAGGAAAATCCGAGAAAGAGGAAGTTCGATGTTATAAGAGTGGCGAAATCTCTCGTCATACAGCCTATCAAACACACGGCGGCATCATTACTGAATCTTGACAATGCAATGAGCGGGTCTCTTGTGTCGTTGCTAATGGCTGGCACAGAAAATTGTGTTGGTGATGAAGGATATAGCGGTGACGATATATTCAAACGCAGCCAAACCAATCAGATGGTGCGTGAGAATACAGAGAAGACAGCGGCTGAGGCAAAGAAACTCACTGAAATGCTGGATAGACTCGAGCAATACAAGGATCAAATGAGAGAGCATATCAACAAAATGACGACTCTCAACAATCTTGTCAAATCAAATCCGAAGGACAAGACTACCATAAACAATGGTATCGCAGAGCTGAGCCAGTCGGAGAGAATATGCAATGAAAATTATGAAAATCTGATGAACTCACTCAGCATATATTTGAAAAACGACCAGAGGCTGACAGAGACAAGGAACCTGGAGAAACAACTTGAGGCTAAGATGGAGCTGCTTAGGGAGACAGTCAATGAGGCCAAAAAATCAGCGAGCCTGATAGGGCGTTTCAGACAGGCTTTGGAGAAAATGGTAAATGGAGACGACTAATTAAAAACAAATACAACTATGGCTAACGATATAAATGATTTTGAACTGGATCTCGGACAGTTCGCCTCTAAAAGCAATGAAGAGGAACTTCCCATTGTTTATCCGACGAAGGGAATAGAGAAGATCATTAAGGTGGTTGGAGTCGGAGGCGGCGGCGGAAATGCTGTTAACCACATGTACAACGAGGGCATTCACGATGTGACGTTCGCTGTGTGTAATACAGATAAGAAGGCTCTCGACGCATCACCAGTGCCGTTTAAACTCAGACTTGGAGACGACGGTCTGGGAGCCGGAAACGATCCGGCCAAAGGTAAGGCTGCTGCTGATTCATCAATGCATCAGATTAAGCAGATGCTCAGTGACGGTACAAAGATGGTGTTCATCACAGCTGGAATGGGTGGCGGAACAGGAACGGGAGCGGCGCCTGTAATTGCCAAGATTGCCAAGGACATGGACATCCTCACTGTCGGTATTGTCACTATACCGTTCAAGTGGGAGGGAAAGCATAAAATCGACCAGGCTCTCGACGGTGTGGACGCGCTCGCTGAGAATGTGGATGCGCTCCTTGTGGTTAACAACCAGAGACTCTACGAAATCTATCCGGGAAAGACATGGACAGAAGCTTTCGCTATATCCGACAACACTCTCTGTAACGCGGCAAAGAGCATATCTGAGATTATTACCATGAGCGGAAAGGTGAACATGGACTATCAGGACGTTAAGATGTGTCTTAAAGACGGTGGAGTGGCAATCATGAGTACTGGATACGGACAGGGTGAGAACCGTGTGGCACAGGCTATTCAGGAGGCCCTCAACTCACCGCTGCTCAACAATAACGATATCTTTAAGTCTAAGAAGATATTGCTCAATATTGTCGAGCCGGGTGAAAAGGGTGACGCACCGCTGCTCATGGAGGAGATGGAAGATATCACTGAGTTTATGAACAAGATGGAGAACGACGACCTGATTACCAAGTGGGGTACATCATGCGACCCGGCGCTCAAAGATAAAATCAAAGTCACCATTTTGGCGTCCGGATTTGGAGTGTCTGACATTAACAGTGATGACATGGATGAGCATCTTGAGAAGAAGAAGGAGGAGGATTTGCGCAGAGAAGACGAGAAGAGGTCAAGGCGTGAGGGTATTTATGGTGCCGACTCGAATAGCGGATATGTTCACAGATCCATAAATTACTATATTTTCAGGGATCAGGATCTCGACAATGACAACCTGATTTCCGCTGTGGTCAGTGTCTCAACTTATGGAAGGAAGAAGTCACAGCTTGATCAGCTCTATGACATCTCTAACGGGGTGGAAATCGCTCCGCCAGAGGTATAATAAGGATTCAATAATCTGATTCCTTCTGATTGTCGGAAATCGTATAACAACTCACAATATCCAATAAGAGGTCCAAGAACGCTTTCTTGGACCTCTTTGATTCTCAGGATAGAGAAAGGTGCCGGCGCGGTCAGAAATCACTTCTCGTTGGCCTGGCAAAATATGTAAGAATTGAATGAAATAAATGTGCTATGCGTCAATTGTAGCGTACGTGGCGTTACGCTCTATAAACTCGCGGCGTGGAGCCACATCCTCTCCCATAAGCATTGAGAATGTGAGGTCGGCCTCTGCTGCGTCATCTATGGTCACCTGAGTGAGAAGACGGGTACGGGGATCCATAGTGGTCTCCCACAATTGCTCGGGGTTCATCTCACCAAGACCTTTGTAACGTTGGATGCGGATATTGCCACCGTTCTCGGTGCCGTCGCCGTAGGTGTCGAGGAAACGTTGCTTGGCAACGTCATCATAACAATACTCGCTTATCTTACCCTTGGTGCATTTATAAAGCGGAGGATTGGCGATATAGAGGCGACCGTCCTTAATCAACTGGGGCATGTAGCGGAAGAACAAGGTCATAATAAGGGTGGCGATATGGGCGCCGTCAACATCGGCATCGGCCATGATTATGGTCTTGTAATACCGTAGTTTCTCGTAGTTCGCCTCTTTGGTGTCTTCTGGGTTCATGCCAAAGCGCACGCCAAGTGCCTGTATGATGTTATTCACTTCCTCGTGTTCGAAGGCTTTGTGCCACATTACGCGCTCAACATTGAAAATCTTACCGCGGATAGGCAAGATGGCTTGGAAATGACGGTCACGTCCTTGTTTGGCGGAACCGCCTGCGGAGTCACCCTCGACGATGAACATCTCGCATTTGGCCGGGTCACGGTCTGAGCAGTCGGCAAGCTTGCCGGGAAGACCACCGCCGGTCATAGGGTTCTTGCGCTGAACGTTCTCACGGGCTTTGCGAGCTGCGACACGGGCTGTGGCTGCAAGAACAACCTTGTCGATAATCATCTTGGCTTCCTTCGGGTGTTCCTCAAGGTAGTTCGACATGGCTTCGCCAACGGCGGAATTCACTGCGCCAGAAACTTCACTGTTGCCAAGTTTTGTCTTTGTCTGACCCTCAAACTGGGGCTCTGCCACCTTTACGGAAACCACTGCCGTCAGACCCTCACGGAAATCCTCACCGGAAATCTCAATTTTCTGTTTCTCAAGCTTCTCGGTGACCTTGTTGTCGTCGGCATAGCGTTTCAGCACGCGTGTCAGGGCCTGACGGAATCCTGTCAGGTGGGTGCCGCCCTCAATCGTGTTGATGTTGTTTACGTATGAGTGGAGGTTCTCGCTGTATGAGGTGTTGTACATAATTGCCGCCTCAATCGGAGTGCCCTGCTTCTCTGTGTTCAGATAAATAACATCGTCGAACAGGTGTGTGCGGCTCTGGTCGAGATAGCGTACGAAGTCTTTTAAGCCGCCCTGAGAGTAAAATTTCTCAGTGCGGATACCTTCTATGCCTACAGATGCGTTCACGTCGAGACGAAGGTCTGTGAGCGTGATTGTGATACCGGCATTCAGAAAAGCCAGCTCGCGCATGCGGTTGGCAAGTATGTCATACTTGTATGTGGTTGTGATAAATATTGTGTTGTCCGGCCAGAACTGTTGGCGTGTTCCGCGCTTGTCGGTCTCACCGACAACTTTTACATCATATTGCGGCTTGCCCTGACGATATTCCTGCTGGTAGATTTTTCCATCGCGGAATACCTGGGATATCATCTTTGTGCTCAAGCCGTTCACACAGCTCACACCAACTCCGTGAAGACCGCCAGACACTTTGTAGCTGCCCTTGTCGAACTTGCCGCCTGCATGGAGAACGGTCATGACAACCTCCAAGGCGGAGCGGTGCTCCTTCTCGTGCATGTCAACGGGGATACCGCGTCCGTTGTCCTGGACGGTGATGGAGTTGTCCTCGTTTATCGTAACCTCTATGTGTGTGCAGAAACCGGCCAGAGCCTCATCTATGGAGTTATCGACAACCTCATAGACCAAGTGGTGAAGACCCTTCTCGCTTATGTCGCCAATGTACATGGCGGGGCGCTTACGCACTGCCTCCAGACCCTCTAAGACCTGAATATTAGACGCGCCATATTCCTCTTCCTGGCGCTTGATGTTTTCTTGTTCTGTACTCATTTGTAATGGGTTCAATAGAATGTACAAATGTAGGAAAAATCCATGAAAAATCAAACGAAAAAAGCGGGGAAAATTGCACTTTTTCCTCGCTTTTTTGATGCTTTTCAATTTGGCCCTTGCCTTTAGGCAAGAATCTGCTTCAGATCGACCTCGCTGATGTGCCCTTTTTGGAATAATACGGCACGTGCCGGGTATTTTTCAATGAGTGACGTGTTGTGTGTCGACATCACAACAGCGCATCCTCGCTCGGCAATCTCACAGAAGATCTTCATGATGCCGTCGGCCGTTACCGGATCGAGGTTGCCCGTCGGCTCGTCGGCCAACAACACCTCGGGATCATTCAGCAGGGCACGGGCAATTACCAATCGCCGCTGCTCGCCACCCGATAGTTCGAAGAAGTCGGATCGTAGCCAT
>JAZUMZ010000190.1:0-3145 GCA_045603885.1 Bacteroidaceae bacterium
CCTTGGCTCACAGAACGACATGGCTACGATCCGACTTGTCAAAATCTCAAATAGCAGTCGTTTTTTTTCCTGATTACAGATTTTCTTATTACCTTCGCAGAAGAAAAATCCCTAATGGGTAGTTCTGTAAATTAGCTTCAGGCGATTTACAGTTTATTAGCGAGCAGGTTGGTTCTTGCTGCCGCAGAAGCATAGCGAGCTATGGTTCAAGGCTGGAAGAGCCAAGATACCGCTAAGAAACGTAAAGCGTCGAAGCACAAAGGAGTACCCGAGAGAGAAATAAAAACTAATTTATAGAACTACCCTAATATGATTCTGAATAATATGAAAAGACTGTTTGCTGCTATTTCCGCTTTTGTCATATTGACAGGCTTGACAAACGCTCAGGAAGACGTGGCCACCTTCCGTACATGGGCCATGACCCCTCCGATGGGGTGGAACTCATGGGACTGCTATTACTCCAGTGTGACAGAGAAGGAGGTGATGCAGAATGCTCAATATCTGATGGACAATGACCTCGTACGCCACGGATGGGAGTATGTGGTGATAGACATCCGTTGGTATTGTAACCACCCCTCTCTGGGAGGAGGAAACTACAACCAGCGGGGAGACCAGGATTACGTGCTCGACGAGTACGGGCGATACCTTCCCTCACCCTCACGTTTCCCCTCGTGCATGAAAGACGGAAAGAACATCGGCTTCAAAGCCATTGCAGACAAACTGCACGAGATGGGGCTGAAATTCGGCATCCATATCATGCGTGGTGTGCCCAAGGCGGTGGTGGGAAGCAGTTATAAGCTGAAAGGTAGCGAAAACACAGCCTGGAGCCAGGTGTATAACGGAACGACATCTCCGTGCACATGGCTGAAAGACAACCTGCGGGTGAGAAACAATGAGGCGGGGCAGCTTTACTACAACAGCATCATGGATCTCTATGCGGAGTGGGGAGTGGACTTTCTGAAAATTGATGACCTGAGCCGTCCCTTTTATACCGACGAGATTCACATGATACGCAAAGCTATCGACCAGACGGGACGGCCTATCGTGCTGTCGCTCTCGCCGGGAAAGACCCAGTATCAATATGCTCAGGAGTGTCTTGAAAATGCCAATATGTGGCGTATGATGGACGACCTCTGGGACAACTGGAGCGCGGTGGATGCGGTGTTCAACGAGGCACACGCTTGGGAGACGGTCACACGTCCCGGAAATTATGCCGACTGCGACATGCTGCCGCTCGGGCAGATTGCCATGACTATAGGAGACCCGGGTTATACAGGCGAGGACAGAGGACGGTGGACGCGCCTCACGCAAAACGAGCAACTGACAATGATGACTCTGTGGGGAGTATGTCACTCTCCTCTCTTCTTCGGTGGAGAAATGACGAAAAACGACGATTTTACACTCTCGCTCCTCAACAATGAGGAGTACCACCAGATGCACAAGCACGGTGTCAACGCACGTCAGGTGATAAACAACGAGGACGACGGACGAGTGGTGTGGACAAGCGAGGACCCTGCGACTGGCAACCGCTATCTAGCCCTGTTCCAGCGTGACAACACAAGATGGATTGTGGGAGGAAAGGCCCTGTATAAATCGGAGGTAGTGGCATACACAACCGACGGTCATGCCGTGGACGTGGATATAGAATGGCCTGAAGGTTCGAAGACACTCGTGCTAGTGGTGGACGACGGGGGTGACAACTACAACTACGACCACGGAGACTGGATCAACCCTGTTCTTGTGTTGCGCAACGGCGAGGAGGTTCCGTTGACCGGGACATACAAGACCCGCGCATACACCGCATCATATTTCAACAGGGTGTATGAGAACAAAAACGTGGATAACGGGGGCAAGATGAAGGTGATGGGGGTAAGCTATGACCGTGGATTCTCTTCCGATGCCAATGCAGCCATTTTCTTCCAAATACCTGACGATATGGACGTTGTGCGGTTTAAAGCACTGGCGGCAGCCGACGATTCGGGAATCGGACAGAACGGAGCGACCACAAGCATACGCTTTATGGTGTTTGACCAGAACCCGTTGACCAACGAGCAGAATGACTATGCGGCCCGGTCAGGACTTATCTGCCGTACGGGCACGAAGAGCAAGATGATGGAGTGTGACGTGACAGACGCTGAGCAGCTGAAGATTTTTGTAAGCAACTACGGCGACGGTTTCGCCTACGACCGCGCTGACATAGTAAACCCCGTGCTTGTTGACGCGGACGGGAACGAGACCTCGCTCACGACACTCAGCCACACAACATACACATCGGAATGGAGCTCGCTTCATGTCAACAAGAATGTGGAGAACGGAACACTGCGTGTCGATGGACAGTCATATACCACAGGACTCGGGATGAATGCCCAGTGCACACTTGTATATGACCTTCCAAAAGGACATAAGTTCAAGACGTTCCGGGCTCTCTGCGGATATGATTCCAGCTGCGACACCGACAACACATCGGCAAGCGGAACAACGATGGAGTTCTTCTTCTATGTGACCGTGCCGGAGGGCGACTATGAGTTTGACCTCACACAACTTGGCTATAAGGCTGACGAGTCTGTGCCGGTATATGACATCTGGGCAAAACAAAACCTGGGTGCCGCCACAGGCAGGCTCAGCGTAGCTATACCAAGCCATGGAGTGCGGCTGTTCCGTCTGGGCGACAACGTGGCCGATGGCATCAAATCACCCCAAGAGGCTAAAACAGGACAGGGCTTGACAGACGGCAACTCTCTCTGTTATGACCTGACCGGGCGGCCAGTGAAATCGCCTAAGCATGGACTGTATGTCAGAAATGGTCAGAAATTCCTTATGAAATAGGGATGTATAGTTATTTGTTTTTGGCGGTTTTGTGTGCTTTTTTACGCCAAACCGCCAAAAATATATAAAATTTGGCGAATTTTTCGTATTTGGCTTCGCCGAAGTTACTCCCGCTCGGAAAAACCCAAATAAATTTATCTTCGCTGAATTTTTTTCGCGACTCAACAGAATTAGTGCAAGCACATTATGTATTCGCTGCTCAAAAATTTGGTTTTTCGCTCGCTTATTGAGTAAAACTCCAAAATTCTCACGTTCGGAAAAATTAATCCATTAATTTTTCTCTCACTTAACCGAATTTTTCGTATTTGGCTTCGCCGAA
>JAZUMZ010000191.1:0-4772 GCA_045603885.1 Bacteroidaceae bacterium
GCCTTCTGCTCACGTTTCTGTGCATACACATCTGGCGTCGTAACCATTGCTGCGACCAGCACCAACATTATTGTTACAATAGTCTTCTTTATCATAGTATAGAATCACTTAAACATTAATTGCTGTGAACAATCATGAATATCCCATTAAATATTTTTGAAAATTCATGGACATTTATGGTTATTCGTGTTATAAATCCATACCTTTCACTCATCCTTACCGACCTCGGCAAACAGGTCTTTGGTGGTCAGTTGACTATGAACGAACCCAGAGTGTGCTCCTTGCTTAACTCCGAAAGGAGTGATGAACGTATGTATGACCCCGCGCCTGACAGAAGTCGCTTCCATAAAGATGCTCTTGCGGCTTATCAATCGTTCCTCATAATCTTTGGTAATTACAAAAGTATGATCGGCAAACTTCATTTCCACCAAATGGATTATTCTGTCTGCCCTCTTAATAACCAAATCAATCTGAGTACCTTTTTGCTGTTCTCCCTTTGCGGGAACATAACGCCATGCCGATGATTCTGTAGCCATTCCAGAGATACCAAGCGCCTTTTTAATTTGTGACAAATGACGCAGACAAACCTCCTCAAATGTAAAGCCTTCCCAAATCTCCACTTTCCTATCGTTGAAATGGTGCTGCCAGAATTGCTCGTCTTTTGTGCGGTTGTTCTCCACGAAATGGAAATAGAACAATGTATAGAAGTCTGTCAGTCGATACAATGTCAATTTGCTTTTGTGCCCGAACTGTGAATATGACACAATAAAGTCGCAACGCTCCAGGTTATCAAGCATTTTGGTAAGTCCTCCTCCACTGAATCCTGTGGCATGCTCTATCTCAGAGCGGATAAAACCTTGGCGTTTTGTGGCGAGCAGCTTCACTATTGCTATATACCTGTCCGCCTTAGGGAAAAGCGCATTATAAAGTTCATTGAACTCATCCCTCAAATCACCGCCACGCCTGAAAACTAGAGAATCGACATTCTGTGGCAGACTGAGGTATGGACGGAGCAGGCTCAAATAATATGGCACTCCTCCAAACAGCATATAACACTGAAGAATCTGATAGTCATCCCACTCAAAGCCATGCTCTTCCAAATATGCTTTGCACTCGTGGAGATAGAACGGCCTCAAATAAATGCGGTGTGTGATACGGTTGTGAAGACCTCCCTGGTTGTCTTCCAATTTCTCTTTCATCCAACTGGTAGCACTTCCACATGCGATAAACACAATGTCATCGCGGCTTTGGACGAAACTGGCCCAAAAATATTCCAGCTCTGCAACAAAATCGCAGCCTTGAGTATGCATCCAAGGCATCTCGTCAAAAAAGACCACCTTACGTTTATCTTTACTTTGTTCCAGAAGGTTGGCAAGACAGAGAAAGGCCTCATGCCAGCTGCCAAGGTTTTCCGGCACACGGTCACCCGCTCCAAAGCGTAAGAGGGACTCCCTGAAGTTCTGGAGCTGTACAGTCCTGCCCTGCTTATGCGCACCTACAAAATGAAAGCTGTAATTGTCATTGAAAAACCTGCGAATAAGGAATGTCTTACCAACACGCCGTCTGCCATATATCATCACAAACTCCGAGCGGTGGGAGTTGACAGCCCACTGCAGCTCTTCGCATTCACGTTCCCGACCGATTAGTTTATCCATACCAGTATTGATTTTGTTATTGCAAATATATGGATTTTAATCGAAACCACAAGCCGTTTTTGTCCAAAAGTGGGTAAAAACATATACATTTGGACGAAAACTGAGCGGTTTTTGTCCAAATGTATAAAAAAATTGTAGATTTGGACAAAAACCGCCTAAAATAGCTTTCAGCCAATTTTCTCGATTTTGTAGCCCAGCGCAATAAAAAGTTTCAGGGTTTTCTCCGCCATTATGCGGTCGTATTGCTTCTCCGACTCGGGCAACTGCGGATATGGCACCATATCTGGAGTCTCCAGTTTCGCGTCATCACGTTTGTAGCCGTAAGTCCAGCCCTCACTCTGACGCTCCAATGCCCAGGTGTTATGGGCGTTCTCAGCTATGGCCTCCCGAAGCTCGACAAATCCGTCGGGCAGCTCCACATGCTCCAAGTCAGCAAACCTGGGGCTGTAAGTCTTGCTGTCGGCAGGAAACGCCGTCGTGCAGACACCTCCGGTCGCATTCCACGCATCCACGAAATCAGCAATCGGGAAGCTCTGTATGTCATCGGATTCAGGCATATACAAGTCAACCATATCTGTAATCTGGTTTGCCTTTATCACGACGGTGGCAGTCGCTTCCCCGCCGTTGCCTCCAAACAGAGAGGCGTTTACTGCGGGAATGACTATTCCGCCTTTCCTCAGCGCGGTAAACACCGTGCCTGGGTTTGCCGTATGGCGTTCATACACCCTGAGGGTGGTGTCCTCTAATGAGTCGCCGTTAATATGTTTGTGCGACAGCGCAAACTTCACGCACTTATCAAAATTAGCTATATCCATAATCTATTCAGTTATTCTTGTTTTCACCGCTTCGGGTTCAGCATAATTATTTTGTTGTCGGTTGAGAGAATCAGCCCCTCTTTGACGATAGAATTCCATGTTGGCTCATCAATGTCTTTGTCGGCATTGATTCTCTGCAGGAACTCCACAATAGGCATGCGGATTTTGACTTTCCCGTTATCCCATCCATAACACATGAAATAGAGATACATAGACTTTGACACCTTGTCACCCCCAACAGTGAGATTCAGTTTATAGACAGCCTTATCTTTTATATTCTCATCATCAAACGCCTCAGGGTAATAATACTCACTTCCTAGAATTACGAAATCCCTTGCGTCTGTGTCCGACCCACCTGTCGTCTTGCGGTGTTTCAGATAATACACATCAGTACCATAATAGAACACACAATTAATATTGTCGGTCACATAGTTGCTGAATATGACACTGTCATTTTTAAACAGGTACTTATTGTACATCTTCAACGTTCCGCTGGTTTCGGTTGTTGTGAACAGTCTGAACAGAGGACGCGCCTCACTGGTATCGTTTTTCTCCCACCCCTCTTTGTTTTGCTTAATCTTGTCACTCAAGAAAGCAGCATCAATATTACTGCCGTTGCCATATCCCCATCTGTCCGCAAGCTCCTTGTTTACATATACCTGCAAATGATCTTCCCCAAGATAATATTCAACCAGACGTGCATTTTGCTCGGTTATGGTCGGCTCATGAGCGGGTTCTATCTCGATCTTGCTTGCAGAGAGGCATACCGTGGCAACATCCGAGTCCATATCCAGGTTGTTGTATTCCCTGCGGCGCATCATCTCCTCCACCAATACAGAACGCGCTAATCCGCTCGCCATATTGATGAACAGAGAGCGGTCATATTCTTTCAAGTCAATATCAATATCACTGCGTTTTTTGAACAGATTATACACCGAACCTCCCCCGACAAACAAAATTTTGGGCTTCGCATAAATGGTATCCTTGCCATCCTTATATTCGTATACCACCTCCTGCGGCTGGCAGGATTTATAGAGCAACAGACCAGCCAGCACACACACTGCAAGTGCGGCGAGCGCAATCCATGTCATGAACTTCTTGCGCAATGACACCATCTTTTCATTGTAGTCATCGCCCGTCTCGGCAATCTTGCTGATAGTTCCGACATTCTCAACAATCTCCTCTGTATCAACATCAACACTCTTATTAGTCCCGGCAGTCTTATGCCCAGCCTTTCCGTTGTTAATCTCGTCTCTAAACGGTTTTGCCGCAAGTACATCCACACACTTACGGATACGTTCGAGTGCCTTATTCTCCAGTTCAATAAGTGGATTGTCAGCACCCTCAAACTTCATGTACTCCACATAAAATTTATTATGTCCCAGTCCACCAGCCAGAAAGCCTAAGTCGGAGCGGAATTCGGGCGATATCTTATCCTGTTTCAGCTTACGGACGAAGACAATGACCTCGGGATGCCCGTTCCTCTTGTTGTTGTCCATCGCACTGCTGAACTCCATCTTGGTGTAGTTGCCAAGAAAACCATCTACAATAAAGAGTACGAGGTCGGCCTTGTTCTTTATAAAGTCATTATATGCGTTCTGGTCGTCTCTGAAATGCTCATAGGAATGGGCAATAACCTGAATATCGCGCTCCTCAAAATAAGGGTGGGAACTCAACTCACTCGCCAGGCTCTTTATAGACTTCCGCTCATTGGTCAAGTCCTTAGACCCGGCGATAAATATTCTGAATTTACGGCTCATAAAGGTGTTGTTTCTCTAATTAGTTAACATTCTTCCCTCTGGCTCACACCAGTCTATATGCTTTCCATATATTATTACATATCTCAGTCCACTATATGCGAATATCCGCTATACAGCAAGTTTAAAGAAGTCGCCCTACGGGCGAGAAATCTTACAAATCTGACCAAATCCTACAAAATATTGATAATCGACAAAGCGGATCTGACAAAATTTGAACGATTTATGTGCTTGACATGTAAAATCATGCAAATATAATAAAAATTCTAAAAAAAACAAAAAAATAGAAAAAATCGGATTATTTTTGTATCTTCGCAGAAAATTGGAGTTCAAGGGGTTCAATGGGGATGAGGAAGATGGCTGCAATGACATCGCAGGGAAATGAAGAAGATTGGCTATTCGGGAGAACCGAATAGAACCAACGATTGGGGTTTAAGAGGTTTAAGGGCTGCTTAAGGGTTCAGGTTTCAAGATATCGGTGTTATGGAACCCCTTCAGGGTTCTACTAGTATGTTGGGGGATTTATCCCTGGGTACGCTGCACTG
>JAZUMZ010000192.1:0-5281 GCA_045603885.1 Bacteroidaceae bacterium
ATTTGATTTTTTTGAATGAGAGATTTTTAGAGGATTATTTAATTAATATCGAACCCCTTCGGGGTTCGTATAGTTAGTTGTATCTGTACTCCTCGGGTACGCTGCACTGCGTTTGCGACCCAGGGTTATTAATATAACCTCTACGAGGTTATAATACGCATGAAAGAAATGAAAGGGCGTGCTTACGGCACTTAGAATTACGAACACAAATCACTCGAATTTAACGAATTAAACGAATATCTTCTTATGATTTTAATAGCTTTGCCAATAACGAATTGGACGGATTTTGCGTGCCTACGGCACTTGGATTTTATTACATATAATTTCCATGAATCCCCATGAATATCCATAAATATAATTTTAGACTATCCATTGTAATAGTTTGAATCCTTAAATCCAGCGCATTGCGCAATGTTATTATGGCAACAAGGATTTAGGGATTAAATGATGTGGCGTGCCTACGCCACTTGGATATTATGTTCCAATGTGTATTCTCTTGGCTATAGATATATAGATTATGAGGATGACATTCATCATGAGTGCATAGATGATTGCAGGAACGGCAATTGTCTCGTTGTTGAACACCAAGGGGCTGCATGCAACAGTAATCGCCTGTGCCGCATTCTGCATTCCCACCTCAATTATAATAGTGCGACGCTCAGATGTTTTCAGTCTCATCACAAGAGACAGGGCAAGTCCGGCAGCCATAGCCAGAAGAATAAAAATGGTTATAATAGTTCCCAAGGAGGTGAACTCACGAATAATCACCTGGCGGTTTTGTATGAAGAACACCGAAGCAAGAAGTATGATTGCCGGGAAAGCCACTTTCTTCAGTACTTTATGAATGTTCCGCGCCATGTTGCCCTTAAATTTCCTGAGCAGAAGTCCAGCAACAATAGGTACTGCCATCAATACGATATTCTGGACGATGAGGTTTCCCACCGGAAGCACTATGTTCGCCTGTGTTCCCAAGAACGATGTATAGGCAGCCATGATGATGGGAAGCGTGACAAGTGTGATTATGCTGCTGAATGCAGTAAGTGTGACCGACAGCGCCACATCTCCCCCTGCAAGCATTGAAAAGACATTACTCGACGAGCCGCCTGGTGAACATGCGATAAGCATCAGTCCAACCAGGAACACCGGTTGAATGTCAGTTATTGCTCCTATAACAAAGGCGATAAGAGGCAGCAGGACAATCTGTCCTATAAGTCCTGCCCACACCGCTTTTGGACGCTTGGCAATCATCTTGAAGTCGTCGGACGTAAGAGTCAGTCCGATATCGAACATCAGAAGCGTGAGAATTGGTATAACAATAAAAATCGTATTCATGAAAATAACCCTTAATACACTACAAAGTTCGTGAAAAGAATCGTGAAAACCTAACAGTCAATGTATTTTTGTTAAAAAAAATTATAAAATGACGTAAAAACACATAGAACTGGAAGAAAATGCTTAACTTCGCAGTGTAAATTATCAAAAATCACAAAAAAGATTATGAAAAAAACATTCTCATTATTGGCAGCCACAGTTCTGGCGATTATTTCCACTGCATTTATGCTTCAGTCCTCAGAGCCTATTACAAAACTTTCTGACGGCACATACGTTGTAAACACAACCACATTGGCCCAGGACGTGAAAGGATATAAAAGTCCAACCCCTCTGAAGATCTATATCAACAAGGACAAGATCCAGAAGATTGAGGCTCTGCCCAACCAAGAGACTCCCAAATTTTTCAAACGCGTTGAGAACGGAATCTTAGGCAGTTGGAACGGCAAGAGTGTAAAAGCCGCAAGCAGTTTGAAGGTTGACGCTGTCAGCGGAGCGACTTTATCAAGCAACGCTGTGAAAGAGAATGTGAAACGCGGCTTGGACTACTACAAGAAAAACAAGAAGAAATGATTGTAAGCGCACACATTTATTGACATACATCAATAAAACATATAAAAATCCAATATTTTTTGATAAAACACTTGCCAAAGGTTGAAAAAGCCGTAACTTTGCATTGTGTTTTTCATAGTATTAGATTTAAGGTTAACAAGATTGGGGAAAGGCGTTTCCCCTTTTTTTATGTCCTAAAACACGAATAATCCATATATATTGCTGATGTTATTGAACCCTTTCAGGGTTCTAAGTTCTGTCGGAGTACTTACGCCGGGTAACTCAACATCGCTTCGCTCGTTTTATTACCCGGGGTTACTATTATTTAACCCCTTCGGGGTTGATTGTGAAGGCGGCTTCTATACGACAAGTCAACATCGCTTCGCTCGTATCGTAACCCGGGTATTAATATGCCCCCCATTTTAGGGTTATGTAGTTTTGTTGAGTGAATCAAACAGATTATTGATAAGCACAAATAACCTCAATGAGGTGGATGGTATGATATGAATATCTTGTAGTTTTTTATATAATTAACAAAAATAATTGCTGATTATTCAATTATTTTTTGTAATTTTGGAACATAATATGTATTTGTGCAACATCCACGTTATTTATAAGACGTATAATTATTTGACTATCTGCAATTTGTAGTCGTTCTAGCACAAGCCACACATATTATTGAGAAGCAAATAAAAAAAACAACATATAATGAACTACAAATGGAATTACGAATCTCCGACACCAGAAGAACAAGCGGCAGCGGCTAACCTATCCGTAGAGTTAAGCATCAGTCCGATAATCTGCCTGATGCTTCTTCGCAGGGGTATCAAAACGGCCAAGGATGCCCGCGCGTTTTTCCGTCCACAGCTCCACTCTCTCCATGACCCCTTTCTGATGGAAGACATGGACAAAGCTGTTGAGCGTTTAAACCTGGCAATGGGCCGCAAGGAACGTATTTTGGTATATGGCGATTACGATGTGGACGGCTGCACAGCCGTGGCATTGGTATATAGATATTTGCAGCAATACTATTCCAATTTGGACTATTACATCCCCGACCGTAATGACGAGGGATATGGTGTGTCACGTCAAGGAATAGAATATGCTCACTCCACAGGTGTGTCATTGATAATAATCCTCGACTGCGGCATCAAGGCTGTCGAGGAGATAGCGTATGCCAAAAGTCTTGGCATAGACTTTATAATCTGTGACCATCATGTCCCCGGTGTTGAGCTGCCTCCTGCCGTAGCAATCCTAAACGCCAAGCGTAAAGACAACACATACCCCTATGACGAGCTTTCCGGCTGCGGTGTCGGTTTCAAATTCATGCAGGCATTCGCAATAAACAACAACATACCTTTCAGCACCCTCATTCCCCTGTTGGACCTGGTAGTTGTAAGTATCGCCTCAGACATCGTCCCGATAATGGGCGAGAACCGCATTTTGGCGTTCCACGGCTTGCGCCAGTTGAGCAGCAACCCTTGTGTGGGTTTGCAGGCCTTAATCGAGATTTGCGGCATGAGCGGGCGTGAGATCACGATGAGTGACATTATATTCAAGATTGGTCCCCGTATCAACGCATCCGGCCGCATCCAAAACGGCAAAGACTCAGTCCGTCTGCTTATTGAGCGCAACATCGAAGAGGCAAAAATCCAAGCTCTTACCATCAACCAATACAATGAGGAGCGTAAGGAGTTAGACAAGCGCATGACCGAAGAAGCCAACATTCTGGTTGACCTGATGCCTGAGATGGCAGACAAGAGCTCCATGGTGATTTATGAGGAAGACTGGCATAAGGGTGTTATAGGTATAGTAGCCTCCCGCCTGACTGAATTGTATTACCGTCCGGCGGTTGTGCTATGCCGTACCGGAGACATAGTCACCGGCTCAGCCCGCAGCGTGAGCGGCTTTGACGTGTACAAAGCCATCCAGCATTGCTCATGCCTCCTTGAGAACTTCGGCGGCCACCCATACGCAGCCGGTCTGTCTTTGAAAGCCGAGAATGTCGATCAATTCTGCATAATGTTTGAAGAATACGTCAGCAGCCATATAGACCCAGGGCAGACAGAGGCCAACCTGGCAATAGACGCTGACATCAACTTCTATGAGATCACCCATAAGTTCTTCAACGACTTAAAACGCATGCGTCCTTTCGGCCCAGACAACCCAAAGCCCACATTCATGACCCGTCAAGTCTATGATTACGGTACGAGTAAGGTTGTTGGCCGCGACCAGGAGCATATCAAGCTTGAGCTGGTTGACACCCACTCCAGCCACATAATGAACGGTATCGCTTTCGGTCAGAGTTCCCATGCCCGTTATATAAAGACCAAGCATGCTTTTGACATCGCCTATACCATAGAGGACAACACCCACAAGCGCGGTGAGATCCAGCTTCAGATTGTTGACATCAAGGCCAAAGAATCTTAGGGTTTACGAGTGTGGATAAAGACTACAAGTCAATATTAAAAGAATATTGGGGTTATGATTCCTTCCGCGGCATTCAGGAGGATATAATCAACTCCATTGGCTCAGGCAGGGACACATTAGGACTGATGCCCACTGGTGGCGGCAAATCTGTATGCTTTCAGGTTCCCACTATGGCAAAAGAAGGTTTATGCATTGTAGTAACCCCTCTGATAGCCCTGATGAAAGACCAGGTGGCCCAGCTTAAGAAGCGCGACATAAAAGCAGAGGCTGTATATTCCGGAATGTCCCACACAGAGATTGAGCGTATTCTCGGCAACTGCATATACGGCAACTTCAAGTTTTTATACCTCTCTCCAGAACGTCTTACCACGGAATTATTCCAAGCCAAGTTGCGCTATATGCGTAACATCTGTTTGATTTGCGTTGACGAGGCCCACTGTATATCCCAATGGGGCTATGATTTTCGTCCCTCATACCTTGAGATAGCCAAACTGCGGTCGTTAATCCCCTATCATGTGCCTGTTCTTGCCCTCACAGCCACAGCCACCCCCAAAGTCGTTGACGACATTCAGAATCAGCTACACTTCAAAGAGAAGAATGTATTCTCAATGAGTTTTGAGCGCAAAAACCTGACCTACGTTGTACGTGAGGCAGAAAACAAAGACGACGAGCTGATTCATATCCTTCAGAGCGTGAAAGGCGGCAGCGCCATAGTCTATACCCGTTCGCGGCGTTTGACAAGTGAGATAGCAAAGACCCTAAGTGAACATGGAATCCCCTCAGAAAACTATCATGCCGGTTTGACCGAAGCAGAGCGCGACCTTCGCCAACGCACCTGGACAAACGACCGTTACCGCGTGATGGTTGCGACCAACGCCTTCGGCATGGGTATAGACAAGCCGGACGTGAGGCTGGTGATCCATTACAACATCCCCGACTCCATAGAGGCCTATTTCCAGGAAGCCGGAAG